>JBEBDM010000062.1:0-5927 GCA_041156905.1 Actinomycetota bacterium
CGTGAACACCGTCGTGCCGCGCGCGGACGGCACCCTGGTGGGCCACTCGACCGACGGCGCCGGATTCGTGGCATCGCTGCTCGAGGAGGGCCATGCGGTCGCCGGGCGCTCCGTGTGCGTCGTCGGCGCCGGCGGTGCGGCGCGCTCGATCGTCGACGCCCTGGCACGCGAGGGGGCAGCGTCGATTGTGGTGCTCAACCGCACGGCGGCGACCGCCGAGGAGGCTGCGTCGCTGGCGGGTCGTGTCGGCCGGGTCGCGGCATCGGCCTCCGAGGTGCGCGACGCCGACATCGTGGTCAACACCACCCCGGTGGGGATGGGCGGGTCGGGTTCAGCCGTGAGCGACCCGCTCCCGATCGATCCGCAACTGCTCCGTGCTGGTCAGGTGGTCGCCGACATCGTGTACCACCCCCGCCGCACGGCGCTCCTCGTCGCGGCGTCGGCGGCCGGTGCTGCGACGGTGGAGGGTCTGGGCATGCTCGTCCACCAGGCCGCGATCCAGCAGCGGTTGTGGCACGGTCGCAGCCCCGACACGGCGGTCATGCGCACGGCCGCCGACCACGAACTGGCCGCCCGCGGCCGGTGAGCGGTCGGTAGCCTGCAACGGATGCTGCGCTTCCTCACCGCCGGAGAATCCCACGGTCAGGCCCTCGTCGTCATCCTCGAGGGTCTTCCTGCGGGTCTCGAGATCACGGTCGAGGAGATCCAGGCCGAGATGGCCCGGCGCCGTCTCGGGTACGGTCGCGGACCGCGCCAGCGCTTCGAACAGGACGAACTGACCCTCGTCGGCGGTGTCCGCCACGGGCGTACCCTCGGTTCGCCGCTGTGCATCGAGATCAAGAACAGCGAGTGGTTCCGTAGCGACAAGTGGCACGAGGAGATGTCGCCGGCCCCCGGTGCCACCAAGGACCCGCTGACGCAGGTCCGCCCGGGTCACGCCGACCTCGTGGGCATGCAGAAGTACGGCTTCACCGACGCCCGCGACGTGCTCGAGCGGGCGAGTGCCCGCGAGACGGCGGCGCGTGTGGCTGCGGGTGCCGTGGCCAAGAAGCTCCTCTCGCACCTCGGCGTGTCGGTCATCTCGCACATCACCCAGATGGGTTCGGCCCGCAGCATCGGTACGACCCGTCCGCTCCCGTCCGACCTCGCACAGGTCGACGAGTCGCCCGTGCGTTGCTTCGACCCGGCGGCCGCGGAGTCGATGATCGAGCAGATCAAGGAGGCCGCCAAGGAGGGTGACTCGCTCGGCGGTGTGGCAGAGGTGCTCGCCTACGGCGTTCCCGTGGGGCTCGGGAGCCACGTCCACTGGGACCGCAAGATCGACGCGGCGCTCGCACAGGCGATCATGAGCATCCAGGCCGTCAAGGGTGTCGAGATCGGTGATGCCTTCGACGTCGCGGGTCGGCGTGGCAGTGCGGCACACGACGCCATCTCGTGGGATGCCTCCAAGGGCGACTACGTCCGTGAGGGGACCCTCGCCGGCGGCACCGAGGGCGGGATCACCACCGGTGAGCTGCTCGTCGTGCGCGCCGCCATGAAGCCGCTCGCGACCCTCAACCGTCCGACCCTGAAGACGGTCGACGTCGTCACCAAGGAGGAGACGGTGTCGTTCAAGGAGCGCACCGACGTCACGGCCGTTCCCGCCATGGGCGTGGTCGCCGAGACGATGGTCGCCCTCGTCCTCGCCGCCGAGGCGCAGCGCAAGTTCGGTGGCGACTCCGTCGCGGAGTTCGTCCGCAACGCCGAGTCGTTCCGCGCCACGCTGCCCTGACCATGATCCGCGACGACCAGCACCTGGTGCTCGTCGGGCTGATGGGCTCGGGCAAGAGCACCGTGGCGCGCCTGCTCGGCGAGCGTCTCGGGCGTCGCGTGCTCGACACCGACTCGCTGATCGAGGAGCGCACCGGTCGATCCGTGCGTGACATCTTCTCCGCCGACGGGGAGGACGTGTTCCGCGACCTCGAATCGGCGGTGCTGGCCGCCGCCCTGGCGTCCGAGGTGCCCGCGGTCGTCGCCGGTGCGGGCGGGATCGTCCTGCGACCGGCCAACCGCGAACTGCTGCGTTCGAGCGACGCGCGGGTCGTGTGGCTCTGCGCCGACGTGGCGACCCTCCTCGAGCGCGTGCGGGGCGGCGGTCACCGTCCCCTGCTCGACGCCGATCCGGAGGGTACGTTGCAGCGCATGGCCGAGACGCGTGAGCCGCTCTACCGCGAGGTCGCCGACGCGATCGTGCTCGTCGACGGGCGTTCGCTCGGCGACGTGGTCGAGGCGGTCCTGCGGTGATCACGGTCCGCGTGCCCCTCGGCGACCGCTCCTACGACGTCCTCGTCGGGCGCGGGGCGCGTCGCGAGCTCGCCTCGCTGCTGCCGACCGGGGCACGTCGCGCAGCGATCATCACCCAGGAAGGGATTCCGTTCGACGTCGACCCCGGGATCCCGTTCGAGACGTTCGTGATCGGTGACGGTGAGCAGCACAAGTCGCTCGCCACGATCGAGGAGTTGTGTCGGGGCTTCGCCCGGATGGGCCTCACCCGCTCCGACGTGGTGATCGGTGTCGGCGGTGGGATGGTCACCGATGTCGCTGGCTTCGCCGCTGCGTCGTGGCACCGCGGCATCCCGGTCGTGCACGTGAGCACGACCCTCGTCGGGATGGTCGACGCTGCCATCGGCGGCAAGACGGGGGTGAACCTCCCGGAGGGCAAGAACCTCGTCGGCGCCTACTGGCAGCCGTCGGGCGTCGTGTGCGACCTCGACGCCCTCGACACCCTTCCTCCCCGTGAGGTGCGGTGCGGACGTGGCGAGATGGCCAAGTACCACTTCCTCGCCGGCGACGATCTGCTCTCGATGCCCGACGACGAGCGAGTCGCCCGTTGTGTGCAGATCAAGGCCGAGATCGTCGCCTCCGACGAGCGCGAGGGAGGCCGACGGGCTCTGCTCAACTACGGCCACACCCTGGCCCACGCCCTCGAGATCGCCACAGACCACTCGTTGGCGCACGGCGAGGCCGTCGGGATCGGTCTCGTCTACGCGGCCGTGCTGGCGCGGTCCCTCGGACGGATCGACGACGCCCGCGTGGAGCAGCACCTGCAGGTGGTGGGAGGGGAGTACGAGCTCGACACCGGCCTTCCGCCAGGTCTCGACCCGCGGACCCTCGTCGACCTGATGGGACGCGACAAGAAGGTCCTGTCGGCCGGTCTCACGTTCGTCCTCGACGGACCTGCCGGGGTGGAGGTCGTGCCGGGGGTCGACCCTGCTGCGGCGCTCGACGCCCTGGGTGTGATGGCTGCACTCGGCCGCCGGTCGTGAGCACACCCACCCTGCGCACAGAGCGCCTCGTGCTGCGCGCATGGCGCGAGGAGGACAAGGTCCCGTTCGCGGTCCTCAACGGTGATGCCGAGGTCATGGAGTTCTTCCCGAGCACCCTGACGCGCGAGCAGAGCGACCAGATGGTCGACGTCCTCGCCGCGGCCTGGGAGCGGCGTGGGTACGGGCTGTGGGCGGTGGAGCGGATCGACACCGGCTCGTTCATCGGGTTCGTCGGGCTCTCGTCGCCGACGTGGCACGCCGACCCGCTCACTGGCGACGCCGAGATCACGCCCTGTGTTGAGGTCGGGTGGCGTCTGTCGCGCGCCCAGTGGGGGCACGGCTTCGCCCCGGAGGCAGCCCTCACTGCGCTCGGATTCGCCCTCGATCACGTCGAACTGCCCCGCGACGAGGTCGTCAGCTTCACGACCGTCGCCAACGAACGTTCTCGACGGGTCATGGAGAAGATCGGTCTCCGACGCGATCCTTCGCGTGACTTCGACCACCCGATGACGCCCGGCTGGGGTGGTCAGCGACACGTGCTCTACGCCGCGTCGCGAGCCGAACTCGCTGCTGCGCGGGCGGCTCGTGTGGCACGATGACGGTGTGTCGAACCCGCCGCTCCTCGTGCTCCTGCACGGCCCGAACCTGAACCTGCTCGGCCAGCGCGAGCCGCACGTCTACGGCTCGGCGACCCTCGCCGACTACGAGGCCACGGTCACCTCTGCCGCCACGGCCGCCGGGATGTCGGTCGAGTGCCTGCAGAGCAACCACGAGGGAGTGCTCGTCGACGCGATCCACTCCGCTCGCGGGCGCGCCGCGGCGATCATCATCAACCCCGGTGCGTTCACCCATTACGCATGGTCGATCCACGACGCGCTCGCCGCCTTCGAGGGGCCGGTGATGGAGGTCCACATCTCCAACCCGAACGCCCGCGAGCCCTGGCGGCACACCAGCGTGGTGGCTCCCGTGGCCACCGGGACCGTCGCCGGCCTCGGGATGCACGGCTACGAGCTCGCCGTCCAGGCCGTGGCTCGGCGCCTCGGCCTGTCGGTCCAGCCCGACTGACGAGGCGCTGATGTCGATCGCTCACCGTTGCGACCTCGTGCGCGCCGGTCTCGCCGAGGGCGAGGCCCTGCTGGTCACCGATCTCTCCAACGTGCGCTGGTTGAGTGGATTCAGTGGCTCGTCTGGGTGGGTCGTGGTGACCCACGAGTCGATGACGTTGGTGACCGACGGCCGCTACGGGACACAGGCGCGTCGCCAGGCCGATGCCGCCGGGGTCGATCTCGAGGTCCGTGTCGGCACGAGCCAGGCCGAGATGCTGGCCCTGGTCGATGCCGTCGTGGCAGGGGCGAGAGCCGTGTCCTTCGAGTCGACCCACATGACGGTGGCCCAGCACGCATCGTTCGTGAAGGCCGTGAGCACCCCGCTGGTGGCCACAGCGGGGCGCGTCGAGGCGTGCCGCCGACGCAAGGACCCGTCCGAGATCGACACCATCGCCAGGGCGGCGGCGATCGCCGACGTCGCGCTCGCCGAGGTGGCCCCGTTGCTCGCCGAGCCGACCCCGTCCCTGACGGAGGCACGGGTCCGCGACCTCCTCGAGTCGAGGATGCGGGAACTGGGTGCGGCAGGCCCGAGTTACGAGACCATCGTGGCGTCGGGCCCCACCCACGCAGCGTTGCCGCATCATCGGCCCACGTCGCAGCCGATCGAACCGGGGCACACGGTCGTCATCGACGTCGGGGCCCTCCTCGACGGGTACCACAGCGACATGACGCGCACGTTCGTCGTCGGTGAACCCGATGCCGAACAGCAGCGTGTCTACGGCGCGGTCCTCGAGGCACAGCTCGCCGGACTCGCGCTCGTCCGACCCGGGGTACGGGCGCGCGACATCGACGATGCCTGTCGTTCGGTCCTCGTCGGCCACGGGCTGGGGGACTGGTTCACCCACGGGACGGGACACGGCGTGGGCCTGCTGATCCACGAGGATCCGTTCCTGAACCGGGTGTCCGAGGCTGTGCTCGCCGAGGGGGACGTAGTGACCGTGGAGCCCGGGGCCTATTCTGAGGGCTTCGGCGGCGTCCGTGTCGAGGATCTGGTGGTGGTCACCAGCGACGGATGCCGCGTCCTCACCTCCTCCCCGAAGGATTCCCCGTGCCCGCCATCACCACCAACGACCTGAAGAACGGCATCACGCTCGAGCTCGACAACGTCCTGTACACGGTCGTCGAGTTCCAGCACGTGAAGCCCGGCAAGGGCGGCGCCTTCGTCCGCTCGAAGATCCGCAACCTCAAGACCGGTGCCGTGATCGACCGCACGTTCAACGCCGGCGTCCGCGTCGAGCAGGCGATCCTCGACCGCAAGGACATGCAGTTCCTCTACCGCGACGGCGACGACTACGTGTTCATGGACCTCGAGTCCTACGACCAGCAGAGCGTGTCGCCCATCGCCCTCGGCGATGCCGCCGACTACATGATCGAGAACTCGGTCGCGATCATCGCCTTCTACAACGGCGAGATCGTCACCGTCGAGATCCCGGCCTCGGTCGAGCTCACCATCGCCGAGACCGATCCGGGCATCCAAGGCGACCGCGTCAGCGGCGCTCGCAAGCCCGCCACCCTC
>JBEBDM010000063.1:0-5029 GCA_041156905.1 Actinomycetota bacterium
ACGGGAACGACGGCGATTCAGACGTACCTCCAAGCGAGGCTCGGACCTCCGGCGTATCCGGTCGGGACCGTCGTTCCCTACCAGCACCTCGAGGCCTCGCTCGTCGCCCTCCGACCGCGGCGTCTCGGTCCTGCGGCTCTCGCTCGTAGCGCCGCCGATGCCGAGATCCTTCGCGGTTGGGTCGAGGCCGCGCGGCGATCCTCGACCCGCCTCGTGCTCTCCAGCGAGGAACTGTCGCTCATGCGGCACGCGGACGAGGTCGATCGACTCCTCGACCTCCTCGCCACACACGGCGCAGGACCGTTCGAGGTCGTCGTCGTACGTCGCGATCCATCGACCTACGTCCCGTCGTTCAAGCTGGCTGCGAACATCATCCGCAAGTCGCCTCACGCCGATCTTGTCCCACCTCCGGCACCGAGGGAGATCCGAGAGGGGTCGTGGCTCGTCGACCACGACGCCAGGGTCGCCCTGTGGTCGGCCAGGTGCACGGTGCACGTCCTCGACTACGAGGCAGAAGTCGCCCGACGTGGCTCGATCGTGCCCGCCGTGGCAGCGGTGGTCGGAGTGACCGCCTCGTCCGACGACGAACTCTCGCGGCAGTGGCTCAACACCTCGGCCGAGCTCCAGGCTGCAGTGGAGGCCGCGATCCGCGAGAAGTACGGCGTCGCTCCTCCTACCGAGGACTAGCCCGCGATCTCGACCTGCGTCCGGCGCCGGATCATCACGACCGCGAGGATCACCTGGACGAGGACGAACAGGAATGCTCCCGGATACGGGTCGGACGTGACGATGCCCGAGAACAGGCCGAAGTCCCAGAGCGCGTGGATGACCACGGGGACGAGCAGACCACCCGTGAACCGACGGACGAGGTAGAGGAACCACCCCATGAAGAGGGTGGTGATGATCTGCACGACGTTCCCGCCGCCGTCGATGAAGAAGTTCAACGTATGGGCGAGGCCGAACGCGACGGCGGAGAACAGCGCGACCTTGGCCTCGGGACGGCCGGCGTCCCGTAGGTGGACCACGACGATGCCGCGGAACATGAGTTCCTCGCCGAGCCCGATGAGCAGTGCACCGAAGACCAGCACCAGCGCGAAACCGAGGCCCTTGTCGACCAGCGTGCCGTAGTCGGTACCGAGCACGATCGCCGCGAACAGGAGGATCGGGACGATCCGGATCCATCTCTGCACGGGAGCGTCGCCTCGCCACACCGGACCCCACCAGCCGAGGAACTGGATGACCACTGCACAGAACAGCACCGACAGGCCGACCGGGATGATGATCCCCTGCAGGACGGACTCGGTGTCGGGGAAACGTCCGTAGTCGAGGTCGTCGACCGAACTTGTGGCGATCCCGTGGGTCACGGCGATCAGCACCAGGTAGGCGACCACCACGCCGACCAGACCAGCGATCGGGAGCGTGCGGCGGGACGTGTGCTGTGACTCCATGGAACCCCTCCTCGGACGGTGACCCAGCAGTCCCGCACAGTATCCGAGCGCTCCGACCCCGGAGCGCAACGCCACCCGACCACCCTGCTCGCTAGTGTCGGGGACGTGGCGGCCCGACCCGACTGGACGTTCCTCAGCAACCATGCGCACGTCCTGGTGTGCCTCGACCGCGACCCCGAGGCACGGCTCCGCGACATCGCTGACGAGGTCGGGGTGACGGAACGGACGGTCAACAGCATCGTCGCCGACCTCGTGGCGGCCAGCGTGCTCACCGTGACCAAGGTCGGCCGACGCAACCAGTACTCGATCGATCGCACGGCACGCCTACGGCATCCTCTCGAGGACACCAAGTCCGTCGGCGACCTCCTCGCCGGGGTGTCCACGCGTGACGATTGACGTTGATTTCATGTAATTGATTTCGTATGATCGGCAGCCGTGTCCCTGTCCGAGCTGCTCGTCGAGAACATCACCGCCCCTGCGGTCCTCTGCTTCGCTCTGGGTGTGCTCGCGGTCCTCGTCCGCGGTGACCTGCGCCTTCCCGAGCAGGCCGGCAGCCTGATCTCGATCTACCTGCTGCTCGCGATCGGCATCAAGGGCGGCGTACGGCTCTCCCAGGCATCGCTCGCCGACCTCTGGGCGCCGCTGCTGGCCACTCTCGCCCTCGGTGTCATCACGCCGACCATCGCCTACGCGGCCGGCCGCTCCCTCGTCCGACTCCGTTCGATCGACGCAGCGGCGCTTGCCGCCCATTTCGGGTCGGTCTCGGCCGTCACCTTCACCGCCGCCGACAGCGTGGCCCGGATCGCTGACCCGGCCACGGAGGGCTTCCTCCCTGCACTCGTCGCCGTGCTCGAGGTGCCGGGAATCGTCATCGCGCTCGTGATCGCACGCCGGTCGAGTGGTTCGGGCCGGCTCCGGTCGACCCTGCACGAGGTGTTCACCGGCAAGAGCATCCTGCTCCTCATCGGCGGACTCGTCATCGGTGCAGTGGCCTCCGACGGAACCGTCGCCAAGGTCGAACCCTTCTTCGTGGGCCTGTTCCCCGGGATGCTCTGCCTCTTCCTCCTCGACCTCGGGACTGCAGCAGGGTCACGTCTTGGCCAACTGCGCGCTGCCGGCTGGCGACTGATCGCGCTCGCCGTCGTGTTGCCGGTGCTCTTCGGCAGCATCGGAGTAGGCCTCGGCACCCTGTCCGGACTTTCCGCGGGTGGGGCTGCGGTCCTCGGCGCGATGGCGGCGTCGGCGAGCTACATCGCGGCACCGGCAGCGGTGAGGGTGGCCCTTCCCGACGCCGACGTCGGCCTGTGCCTGGGTGTCGCGATCGGGGTCACGTTCCCGTTCAACCTGATCGTCGGGATCCCCCTCTACGTGGAGATGGCCCTCCTGCTCGGGTGAACGTGGCCGGTGAATGCGAAAGGACCCGGCCGGAGCCGGGTCCTTTCTCCTGAGCGGACGACGAGATTCGAACTCGCGACCCTCACCTTGGCAAGGTGATGCTCTACCAGCTGAGCCACGTCCGCAATGCGCCTTGCAATCTAGCGACCGACCCTCGGAGATGACAACCAGCCCCGGCCCGGCAGCCCGTCTCAGCTGCGCTGGTCGGCGGGGCGCACGTCGATCCGCAGGACGAGGAATCCGTCCTCGATCGAGCCGGTCGCGTCGCCGATGATCGCGAAGTCGCGGAAGTCGGTCTGGGCCTGCTGGACGAAGCGGGTGCGCTCGTCACCCGCCACGGGCGGCAGGGGGCGCTGCTTGACGGCGTGCGCCCTCTCCTTGAATCGCTGGATCATCGCGTCGATGTCGAACCCGTCGGCCATGTCGCCGAGGGTAGTTCAGCGCAGCAGCGGATCGTCGGGTGCAGCCACCGGCTCGTCGGCGACGGGCTGTTTCCAGAGCGGCAGCGAGGACGGGTCGACCTCACCGTCGGGGCCGAGCCGCACGCCACGGAGTCGGGCGAGGTCGTCGTCGGTGGGACGCACCTCGTCGAGCATCTCCGAGCGACCGTCGGCGTCGGCCGAGGCGTAGCGACGGCTCGCCATCGTCTCGAGCGGGGCCAGCGCCGGGTGCTCGACCCGGGCCCGACGCCACCACACGACCGTGCCGACCAGCACGACGGCGGCGACGACCAGCAGACCGACGACAGCGATCATGATCCGACGACTATTCTCCGGATCGGTGAAGGTGCCCTCGGCGATGATGCCCACGGCGAGAGTTTCGCAGCAGAACTGCCGCATCCCCACCTCCGGCGCGCCATGCTGGGGACGTGGACTACGTCTGGATGCTCGTTCTGCTGGTCGTCATGGGCGGGATGTGGTGGGTCGCCTACCGCATGGAGCCCCACTACGCCAGCAAGGACGGCCACCACTTCCTCTCCAACGCCCAGGAGATCGTCGACGGCACGCCCGCCAGCCGCCAGCGGGAGACCCGGATCACCGTGATGCCCGATGGTCTGCTACTGGTGGCCCAGAAGCGCCTCGGCCGGCGCACGACGTCGCACTACCGACTCGTCGGACGCTCCCCCGAGCCGCCCAAGAAGTTGCACGTGTACGTCGCCCAGCAGGTCGGCGACGGCTCGCCGCTCACCACGCAGTTGTTCATCCGGGTACCCCGGACGAGCCGCGTGGTCCCCGTCCTCGACGCGCTCCTCGCCTGATGCCGCTGGCCTGGCGGGGCTAGCTCTCCAGGAACTCCCGGAGGGGTGGGCCCACCTGGTCGACGTCGATCAGGAAGGCGTCGTGCCCCTCGTGCGAGCGCACCAAGGCGAACTCGACGCGGTTCCCCTGGGCCAGCAGGACGTCGCGGATGAGTTCCTGCTGGTAGAGCGGGTACAGGATGTCGCTGTCGATGCCGACCACCAGCGCGGGCGCCGTGATGCGTGACATCGCCGTCTCCAACCCTCCGCGACCGCGACCGACGTCGTGGACCTCCATGGCCTTGGAGATCACGAGGTAACTGTTGGCGTCGAAGCGCCGCACCAGCTTGTCACCGTGATAGTCGAGGTACCCCTCGACACCGAAACGGTCCCACATCGACATCTGGCCGGGGTCGACCTGATGGTCGGCCATGTCGCGGCCGAACTTCTCGGTGTACTTGTTGTCGCTGCGGAAGGTCACCTGGGCGAGCATGCGCGCCTGGTGCAGGCCTTCCCACGGGCCCTCGTCGGGCCCGACGTCGTAGTAGTCACCACCACGCCAGTTCGGGTCCATCCGGATGATCCGGCGTCCGATGGCACCCCATGCGATCTGTTGTGCCGTCGACTGCGCACACGTGGCGATCGGGGCGATCCGGCCGACCCTGTCGGGGTACATGACCGCCCACTCGAGCACCTGCATCCCGCCCATCGAGCCGCCGACCACTGCGTGCCACCGGCGGATGCCGAGCTCGGTCATCAGGTGCGACTGGGCGCGCACCATGTCGCGGATCGTCACGACGGGGAACCTGCTGCCGTACGGCTGGCCGTCGCCGGGGTGTGGCGAGGCCGGGCCGGTACTGCCCTGACAGCCCCCGAGCACGTTGGCGCACACCACGAACCAGCGGTCGGTGTCGACCGCCCGCCCGGGGCCCACGATGTCGCGCCACCA
>JBEBDM010000064.1:0-10008 GCA_041156905.1 Actinomycetota bacterium
TGGTGGAATCCGGCATGTTTGAGGCTCTCGACGACCGACAGATAGGCGTCCGGCAGTTCGATGTACTTGCCGATCAGGCCGATGCGCACGGGAGCCACCGCGGATTCGACCTTGGCGACGAACTGCTCCCAGTAGGTCAGGTCCGGCGAACCGTCCAACCGGAGCACGTCGCACACGTAGTCGTCGAGACCCTCGTCGTGGAGGATCAAGGGCAGTTCGTAGATGTTCTTGGCATCGGCCGCGTTGACGACGGCACGCTCCTCGACGTCACAGAGGCTGGAGATCTTGCGCTTCAGGTCGTCGGACAGCGGCGCTTCGCTTCGGCACACGATCACGTCGGGCTGGATACCACGGCTGCGCAACTCGGTCACCGAGTGCTGCGTCGGCTTCGTCTTCTGCTCGCCCGAGGGGCCGATGAACGGCACCAGCGTGACGTGGATGTAGCAGACGTTGTCGCGGCCCACCATGTTGCGGAACTGGCGGATCGCCTCGAGGAAGGGGAGGATCTCGATGTCGCCGACGGTGCCGCCGACCTCGGTGATCACCACGTCGACGTCCTCGGTCGCGACACGACGGATGCGACGCTTGATCTCGTCGGTGATGTGCGGGATCACCTGCACGGTCTTGCCGAGGTAGTCACCGCGACGCTCGGCGGCGAGCACCGCCTGGTAGATGCTGCCGGTGGTCGCGTTGCTGTTGCGGTTGAGCGGCTCGTCGATGAACCGCTCGTAGTGCCCGAGGTCGAGGTCGGTCTCGCCGCCGTCGTCGGTGACGAACACCTCGCCGTGCTCGAACGGGTTCATCGTGCCGGGGTCGACGTTGATGTACGGGTCGAGCTTCTGCATCGTGACGCGCAGGCCGCGCATCTTCAGCAGACGGCCGAGCGAGGAGGCCGTGAGACCCTTGCCCAGGGAACTCGCCACGCCACCGGTGACGAAGATGTGCTTGGGCATCGGATCCTCCGCTTCAGGAGCGCAGCACCGACGACCGGCACCGCGCGACTCGAACTGACAACGGGATTGCAGGATACCCCGCAGGAGCCCGCGCGCGCGGATGCCCTGTCCCGGCAGCCGCACCCCGGGTCGTTACCATCTCGACGATGAGCGAGAGTCCCGACCACCGCCCCGCCCACGGGCAGTCGGGTACCCCCGATCGGGCACTCGCCCGGTGGCTCGTCCCCGCTCTCATCACCCTCGCCGTCGGCGTCTCCCTGGCTGCGTCGCATCGCCTCGGCGGCGACATGCCCGGTGTCCACCTCCGGGTCCACGCCCTGCGTGAGGGCGACTTCGTGCGGCTCCCGCAGTGGTTCGGCGGTGCCCCCAACCTCACCTACAGCCTGCTGCTCACCCCGCTCGGCCTCGTCCTCGGCGTGCCACTCCTCGCCGGGTTGTCGGCCGCGAGCACGGTGGCCGGGGTGTGCTGGCTCGGACGCCACGTCGACTCCCGGTGGCGGGCGACCCTGCTCACCGTCTCGGCGATCACATCGGCACTCGCCACCCTCGCCGTCGGGAGGGTCACCTACTCCACCGGCGCTGCATTCGGGGTCTGGGCGGTCGTCGCCCTCCTCCCCCTCGCCGACGAACGGCGCCGTCCGGGTCGGCTCGTCGGAGCGATGACCCACGCCATCCACGCCGGTGCGGCCAGCCCCGTGGCCGGGATGTTCCTGGCGATGGTCGCCGTGGGCCATCTCGTGCCTGCGCGACGTCTGCTCCGCACCGTGGCCGTGGCGGGCGCCGCGCTCACCCCGGCGGTCGCGGTCAACCTCGCCTACGCCTCCGATGGTGGACTCGCGCTCTCCGCGGGAGCGGGCCTCGCCATTGCTGCCCTGTACCTCGCTGTCCTGCTCGCCTCGCGGTCCCGTTCGGTGCGGGCCACGGCCCTCCTCGGCATCCTCGCCACTGCCGCCGTCACGGTGGTCGACACGCAGGTCACGTACATCGTCAAGCGACTCCCCGAGACGTTCGGTGCACCCGCACTCGCCGCCACGGGCCGTCGGGTGGTGTCCACGCTCCTCATCGGCGTGCTCGTCGGCTGGAACCTCCTGTCGCTGCGTACCGGCCTGTCCGAGAGCGGGCAGGGCGAGAGGTCGGGCGCCGCGTTCGCCCCACTCGTCGAGACCCTTCGTTCGCTCGACGCCGAGGGCACCGTCGAGGTCGTCCCCACAGCGCTCCACTGGGAGACCTGGTTCGTGGCCCGCGAGTTCCCCATCGCCCGCGGGTGGGAGCGCCAGTCCGACGCCGATCACGGACCGATCTTCTACGACGGCACCCCCCTCGACGCCGACGAGTACGCCGACTGGTTGCGCGCCGAGCAGGTCCGCTGGGTCGCCCTCCCCCGTCTCGAGATCGACCACGCCGGTCGGGCCGAGGCCGAGTTGCTCGCCGACCCTCCGCCCTACCTGCGCCGGGTGTCCGACGACGGGCTCTGGACGGTGTGGGCGGTCGAGTTGCCCTAGGCGGGCTTGCTCTCGTTCGATGCCCCGGGACGGCGGGCGTGGACGAGGAGGTTCTTGCCGGCAGGGAGCCTCGGGAACACGGCGTCGACGGCCATGCTCATCGGCACGAGCACCGAGTCGAACAACCGGGCACTCGCCGGAGAGAGGGCGCGCATCGCTCCGAGGCGGATGCTCAGCCAGTACGGGATGACACCCGCTGCGTCGAAGTGGCGGACCGTCACCACCTCGAACCCGGCGGCCTCGACGAGTTCGATGAGCCGACCCCGCCGGTAGCGACGGAAGTGCCCCGACTTGAGATCGAGCGAGCCGTACAACGAGGGCATCGCCGGGACCACGAGTCCGAGCATCCCTCCCGGGCGGAGCAACGACAGCCCTCGTCTCAGCTCACCGAGGTGGTCCTCGATGTGCTCCATCACGTTGACGTAGATCACCGAGTCGAACTGCTCGCCCGCGAGGTCGAGGGTCGAGCAGTTGCGCAGGTCGACACCCGGCATCTCGTCGGCCGCACCCGCCAGTTCCTCGTAGAGCACGGGATCGGGCTCGAGACTCGTCACCGAGAGACCGTCACGTGCGGAGAGCACTCGGGTCACCGTGCCGATCCCGGCCCCGACCTCGAGGACGTGGCCCTGCAGCACCGGGGAGAGCAGGTCGACCAGCCAACGGTGGAACCGCCGGGCGTGGGCGAGAGCGTGCAGTTCCTCGTGGGCGCCGTAGTCGGCCGCCTCGGTGACGTCCTGTCCGCGGAATTCGGCGTTGCGCTGCGACCAGGAGGTCTGGTCGGCACGGTGGTCGGCGCGGATCCCGCGCAGGACGCCTCGCAGCGACACCAGCGAGCGCAGGAACTCACGCTGGTCGTCCACGGAGAGTCGACGCACGCCCGAGTACCGCGGCCGGAAGCAGATCGGGACCTCGTCGACCCCGAAGCCGTGGGCCTGGATCACACCGGCCATCGCGCAGTAGTACGCGTACCCCTCGGGCAACACACCGTCGGCGAGGAAGACCCGCGCCGCGTCAGGGGCGATGACCCGGAACGACGTCGTCGCGTCGGTGACCCCACGGACACCGGCCAGGCGACGGGCGAGCAGGTTGCCCAGCAGGCTCGTGGCCGAACGGACCCACGACGTCCCCGGCGAACTCCCGCCGCGCATCCAACGGGAACCGATCGTCAGACCCGACTTGCGGCTCACGTGGGCACGCACCAGGTCGGGGAGCTGCCGGGCGTCGTGCTGACCACCCGCATCCATCGTCACGACGAAGTCGACACCGCAGCCGTCGACGGCCGTGCCAGAGTGTGGCCCGAGCGCGACCCCGAGACCATGGGCCGCGACCGCTCCGACACCGCCCGAGGGCGCGTGGTGGACGGCGATCTCGATCCCGAGTCGCTCGGCCTGCTCGACCGCCACCTCGCAGGTGCCGTCCCGGGAGCCAGCGTCGACGAGGACGACCCGCAGCCGGATCCCGGCCCGGGCGAGCACCCGTGCCGCCTCCTCGATCTCCGCGAGGACGGGGCCGATCGAGACGGCCTCGTCCCGGGTCGTCAGCAAGATCACCCCGTTCATGGCGTGCGCCATGTTACGGCCCCGCCCACACGACTAGCGTGGGACGGGTGACCGCACCCGCCGAGACCGGTGCCGCGCCTGACGCGGCCGCTTCGACGACGGTCACCCCGCCGCGCCACGCCTGGCTCAAGGAGGCCGGCATCGTCGTCGGCTTCTACTACGTGTACCAGACGATCCGCAGCCTCGCCGACTACCACGGGGCCAGGGCCCGGGCGTACTCGAACCAGCGTCACCTCGTCGCTGCCGAGAAGTTCCTCCACATCTACGTCGAGCAGAGCGTCCAGCAGGCCTTCCTCGGGGCCCGGTGGTTCATCCGGGTGATGAACATCTATTACGGGACCCTGCACTTCGCGATCACCATCGGTCTGCTCGTCTGGCTGTTCAGCCGCCGACACGACGTCTACCGCTCGATGCGCAACCTGCTCGGACTCACGACGGCACTGGCCCTGATCGGCTACTGGGCCTTCCCCCTGGCGCCGCCGCGGCTCGAGAACTGCAACACCGACGTCCCCGTCGCGACACCCGACGGTTTCGTGGTCGGAAAGTGCATCGACGACACGCTCGCCAGCTTCGGGGGGCTGTGGTCGTACCACTCCCCCGTGGCCAAGGCCATCGCCAACCAGTACGCGGCGATGCCCAGCCTCCACTTCGGATGGTCGCTCTGGTGCGGCATCGTCCTGTGGCAGTACGGGCGCCGGACCAGCGTGCGCTGGATGGGGGTCGCCTACCCGGTGCTCACCCTCTTCGCGATCGTCGTCACCGGCAACCACTACCTCCTCGACGCAGTGGGGGGCGCCGTGATCCTCCTCGGCGCCCGACGTCTGATCACGTGGCGTCAGGACCGCCGGTCACCCGCGACGGCGACCGAGGGCGCGGCGGCGTAGATCGGGCCGCAGGGCCAGCATCACTGCACCGAACACGCCGACACCGACGCTGCCCGCGAGGAGCAACGCGACCAGTGACTGCCGACGCGAGTCGTCGAACTGGCACTCGATCATCAGCATCACGATCGACGACGCGGCAGCGGCCACCAACGACTGGCCCAGCAGTACGGCTGTACGGCCGATGGCCAGCGCTCCCGTCCGACGGTGCACCTCGACGGCCATGGCGATGGCAGCCACCGTCTGCGCCGCTCCGTAACCGATCGCGAGCGCTGCGGCCCGGTCGGTCCGGTCGATCAACTGGGAGAGGACGACCATCACGGCGACGCCTGCGGCGGCGGCCCAGATCTGCAGCACGGCCGCCGTGCGGACCTCGCCGATCGAGAACAGGACCCGAGTCAGGACGAAGGCGACGCCGTACCCGATGAGACACGGCCCGAAGGCGGTGAAGGCATGGGCGATCGGGGCGAGACCCTGGCTCGCGGTCTGGCCGAAGGCAGCGACACGGGCCACCGGCCAGCCGAGCGCCACCATCCCTGCCCCTCCGAGGGCGAGCAGCGGCACCACCATCGTCATCGTGGAGCCCACGGCCCGTCGCAGTCCCTCGCGGTCGCCGTCCTGCCACGCCTCGGCCACCAGCGGCGCGAGGGTCGTGGCCGCGGGCACGGCGACGAGTGCGTGCGGGAGCACGAAGAACGCGAAGGCGTACACGAACACGGCCACACCACCGGGCGCCCCGTTCCCGAGAGCGAGCGCCGCAGCCATCGGCACGAACGTCCCGACGACCGAGATGGTTGCCCAGCGGAAGGCGGAGCGCATCGCGGCCACGGCCGGATGACCGAGTTCGAACGTCGGCCACAGCCGCACCCCGCCCCGACGCAGCGCGAGTGCCGGGACGGCACTGAAGGCGATCACACCGAGGGTCGTGCCACCGGCGATCACGAGGAACTGGCCGGTGGTGATGTCGAGGTCGGCCACCGCTCCGTCACGCGCGTGGCGGAACCACAGACAGGCGACGATGACGATCGAGTTGTTCACCGCGGGCGCCAGTGCGGCCGCGACGTACCGCCCGCGGGCGTTGAGCGCCGCCGAGGTCACCGTGGCGATCCCGTAGAACAGCAACTGGGGGACGAAGACGAGCACCATCGGCACCATCACGTCGAGCTTGTCGGCCCTCACCAGGGGCTCGGGATCGCTGGCCACCATCAGGCGCGCCAGCAACGGCGAGAGCAACATCCCGACCACGGCGACACCAGCGAGCACGAGCCCGACCGCTCCCGCGACGGCGCGCACTGCCTCGGTCAGCCCGGCCACACCCCGTGAGCGACGCGCGGCCACGAAGGCCGGGACCAGCGCCGCCTGGAGCACTCCACCCGCGACCAACTCGAACAGCAGGTTCGGGATCAGGTTGGCGGTCTGGTACACGTCGCCGAGGAGCCCGCTCCCCAGCACCGCTGCCGTCGCGAGGACGCGACCGAACCCGCTGATGCGTGACACCAGCGTGCACACCGTGACCACCGCCGTGTTGCGGCGGAGGGTCGGCAGGCTCGGGTCGGTCTCGCTCACCCTCGGGAACGTCCCACCCGTCGCTGCAGCAGTTCGGCAGCGTGCTCGACAGCAGCCCTGCCCGACGTGTCGCCCGCGAGCATGCGGGCCACCTCGTGCACGCGCTCGTCGGACTCGACCGTCCTCGCCACAGCGGTGGTGCTCCCGTCCTGCACCCGCTTGTCGACCATCACGTGGTGATCGGCCATCGCCGCGACCTGCGCCAGGTGGGTCACCACCAGCACCTGATGCCGCTCACCGAGTTCAGCCAGCCGCTCGCCCACTGCCAGCGCAGCCGCGCCACCGATGCCTGCATCGACCTCGTCGAAGACGAGCGTGTCGGGGGCCTCGGTGAGCACGAGCCGCAAGGCCAGCATCGTGCGTGCCAACTCGCCACCGCTCGCGACCCGCGAGAGCGGAAGCAGCGGAGCCCCCGGGTTCGCGGAGAAGAGGATCGCGACGTCATCGCCGGGATCGGTCTCGCCGACGGTGACCGCCACCTCGGCGTGCGGCATCGCCAGCGAGCGGACGTGCCCGGCGACGGCCTCGGCCAACGCACCGCACCCCGCCCGTCGAGTTGCTGCCACGTCAGCAGCCGCGCGGCGCTCGGCATCGACGGCCTTGGAGCGATCGCTCTCGAGCGATGCGATGCGGCCCTCGTACCCCTCGAGTTCGGCGAGTCGCTGCTCGACCTCGTCACGGAAGGCGATCACGTCGGCGAGGGTCTCGCCGTACTTGCGACGTAGGTCGCGTAGGGCCTGCATCCGCTCGCGCACCTCGGCGAGACGTGCCGGGTCGTCGTCGATCGAGTCGGCGGTCCGTCGCAGATCGGCTGCGAGGTCGGCCACCTCGGCGAGCACGGCGCGCAGACGCGTCTCGGCCTCGACGAAGGGAACCTTGCCCTGGACCAGCCGGAGTGCCGCCCCGAGTGCGTCCAGCGCGCCATCGTCGTCGGCCAGCGCGACGGCTGCCGCAGATCCGGCCTCGCGGAACTCGACTGCTCCGGCGAGGGTCTGGCGCTCGACGTCGAGCTCGGACTCCTCGTCGGGCGACTGCAGCCCCGCACCGACCAGCTCAGCCGCCTGGAAACGGAGGAGGTCGATCTCGCGCGCCCGTGTGCGAGTGTCGCCGCCGAGCGCGGCGAGCGACGCATCGATCTCGGTGAGCCGCGCCCGGGCCTCACGCAGGGGGCGGAGGTCGGTCGAGCAGAAGCGGTCGAGGGCGGCCCGCTGGGCCGCCACCGAGAACAGGCTCTGGTGGGCGTGCTGGCCGTGGATGTCGACCACCCGTTCGCCGAACTCCGCCAGGGTGGAGACAGTCGCGAGCCGACCGTCGACGTAGGCACGTGAGCGACCGTCGACAGGGATCACCCGGGCCACGACGTGTTCCTCGTCACCGACGACGAAACGACCCTCCACCCGGGCCTCCGTCGCTCCGTGACGAACCATCGACGCATCGGCCCGACCGCCGACGAGCAGCGAGATCGC
Organism: Actinomycetota bacterium; assembly: GCA_041156905.1. GTDB lineage: Bacteria > Actinomycetota > Acidimicrobiia > Acidimicrobiales > Ilumatobacteraceae > UBA668. The sequence goes on from JBEBDM010000064.1 coordinate 7,928, forward strand.
CTCGACCAGCATCGTCTTGCCGGCGCCGGTCTCACCGGTCAGCACCGTGAGCCCCGAGCCGAGCACGAGGTCGAGACGTTCGATCAGACCAAGGTCCTCGATGTGCAGCTCGACCAGCATCTAGCGATCCGCCAGTCCGAACTTGGCCTTCAGGATCCGGTGGAACCGCCGCTCCGCGAACTGCACGAACCTAGCCACCCGCGGGGCCGGGCGAACGACGATGACGTCGCCCTCCACGAGCGTCGCGACCACGCGGCCATCGACCGACAGGGCGACAGGTCGATGTCCGAGCACCTCGACCTCGATGACCTCGGTGGGATCGAGTACGAGCGAGCGGTCGAAGAGCATGTGCGGTGACACGGGCGTCAGGAGCACCGCCCGGAGGCGGGGTGACAGCACCGGACCGCGGGCCGAGAGCGAGTACGCCGTCGAGCCCGTGGGGGTCGCGAGGATCAATCCGTCGGCGGCGTAGGTCGTGAACGGCGCACCGTCGATGTGCACCTGCAGGCGGACGGTGTGACCCGACTCGAGCTTCTCCACGACTCCGTCATTGAGCGCCGTCCAGGTCTGGGGCTCGGAGCCGTCGGCCCGACGCACCACCACCTCGAGCATCATCCGCTCGTCGATCGTCCAGTTCCCGGACGCCGCTGGGTCGAACCACTGCTCGAGACACGCCGTCAGCGCCGATGGTTCGACCTCGGTCAGGTAACCGAGCATGCCGACGTTGACACCGATCACCGGGGCATCGTCCGCTGCGGCCAACTGCACCGCGCGCAGCACAGTTCCGTCGCCGCCCAGGCTCAGCACGAGGTCGGCCCGACGCATCAACGGGTCGCCGGCGAGTCCGCCGAGCGAGCATGCCGCCGCGTCCTCAGGTGTCATCCACGCCGAGTGGCCGCGCGCCTCGAGCCACGCCGCGGCATCGGCCGCGAGCGCCGCCGCGTCGGGGCGTTCGTGGTGGGCGACCAGCAGGACGTGCTTCACGAGGTGCATCCTGACGGCTCGACGGTCGCGCACACAAGGAATTCACGGTTTCCATCCGTGCCGGTGATCGGTGACTCCGTCCAACCGCGCACGGAGCAGCCGGCAGCCTCGAGGGCGGCATGCACCTCGGACCGCACACGCTCGTGTACTGCCGGATCCGTCACGATTCCCCGTCCTTTCGACACCTCGGCACGACCTGCCTCGAACTGTGGCTTGACCAACAGCAGCATCGTGGCACCGGGGTGACACACAGAGACCATCGAGGGGATGACTCGTGTCAGGGAGATGAACGACAGGTCGGCGGTCACCATGTCGACAGGACCACCGATGACGTCGTTCGTCACGTCCCGCACGTGGAACCGTTCGATCACGGTGACCCGCTCGTCGTCCCGCAGGCGGGGGTGCAACTGACCATGCCCGACGTCGAGGGCCACCACGTGTGCCGCTCCCGACTGCAGCAGGCAGTCGGTGAATCCACCGGTCGAGGCACCGGCGTCGAGCACCCGCAGCCCCGTGGGGTCGACGGCGAACGCACCGAGTGCACCTGCCAGCTTCTCACCACCTCGGCTGACGAACCTTGGCCGTTCACCGGTGACGACGATGGCGTCACCGGCGTGGACCTGACGAGCGGCCTTGTCGGCGATCGCCCCGTTGACCAGCACCTGGCGGTCGTCGATGAGCCGCACGGCCTCGACACGGCTCGCGACGAGTTGACGCCGGACGAGTTCGGCATCGAGGCGCTGGCGACGCAGCACCGTCAGGCCTTCTTGGCCGGGGCCTTCTTCGCCGGAGCCTTCTTGGCAGCAGCCTTCTTCGCCGGAGCCTTCTTGGCAGCAGCCTTCTTGGCGGGCGCCTTCTTGGCCGCGGCCTTCTTCACAGCAGGCGCCGGAGCGGCCGCGGGTGCCACCTTCTTGCCGGGCACGGTGACGCCGAGACGGGCAGCGAGCTCGTCGACGCGCGACTCGAGATCCTCGAGCTGGGCCGTCAGACGAGCCGTGTGCTTGGCCACCTCGGCCTGCACGGTGGCCACCAGCTGCTCGGCGGCCTCGCGGCCACGCGCCACGACCTGCTCGACGAGGACCTCTGTGTCCTTGCGT
>JBEBDM010000065.1:0-4050 GCA_041156905.1 Actinomycetota bacterium
CGGCGTGGCGGATCGCCAGCGCCCAGAAGTGCGGGGGCGTCCAGAGGAACATCACGACGAAGAGGGCGATCGGCGCCCAGGTCACGTCGTCGCGCACCGCCGCCCAGCCGACGAGCACCGGAACCGCACCAGCGGCTCCACCGATCACGATGTTCTGGGTCGAGGTGCGCTTCAGCCAGAGTGTGTAGACGAACACGTAGAAGAGGGTCGCGGACAGCGCCAGGACGGCCGAGAGCAGGTTGGCCCACGTCCAGAGCACCGCGAAGGCCACGACCTCGAGGGTGATCGCGAACACCAGCGCCTCGCGGGGCCCCACGAGCCCGGTGACGAGCGGGCGGCCCTGCGTACGGGGCATCAGGCTGTCGATGTCGCGGTCGACCACCATGTTGATGGCGTTCGCCCCACCGGCCGCGAGGGTGCCGCCCACGAGGGTCACCAGTACCAACCACCAGTCGGGCCAGCCCTTCTCGGCCATGACCATCGTGGGCACGGTCGTGATCAGGAGCAGTTCGATGATGCGCGGCTTGGTGAGGGCCACGAAGCCCGCCACCCGGGTGGTCGGCGTGCGGGTCCCGCCGTGGACCACTCCACCAGGGGCGAGCCGGGAAGGCACGAGGGGACGCGATCCGGCAGCCATGACTCTCCCATCGTAGGGCGGCCACCGCCGCGACGGCACTCCGTACACCCATCCTGCGCGCGGGCCGACAGCAGCGCCCGCGGACGGCAGAATGGCGGCGTGCCGCCGATGACCGTGCCCGTCTCCGAGAAGGAGTCCGACCTCGACGAGGCCGTCGACACCGACCGGCCCTGGCAGGTCGTGGTCTGGAACGACCCGATCAACCTGATGTCGTACGTCACGATGGTCCTGCGCAAGTTGTTCGGCTTCAGCGAGGCCAAGGCCACGGCCCTCATGCTCGACATCCACCACAAGGGTCGGGCGATCGTGAGCCACGGAGCCCGCGAGAAGGCCGAGATCGACGTCTACCGACTCCACGAGCACGGCCTCTGGGCCACACTCGAGCGCTCGTCCGACTGAGCCGTTCCAGCCAGCGACGTGGCAGCGTCGCTGTCACGCCAGCACCCCACGTGTCCGGGATCCGGGCACCCAGATCGTGCAGACGGGTGTGACGAAGGTCCCCGGACGACTGGGGCACCAGTTCCCTGTCAGCCACCTCCCGGCCCGACGCACCATCTCCTTGCGGATTTCGCACACAACGGGAGGAACTCATGAAGCGACGCACACTGGACATTGCCTTCAGCATCGGCGGAGCGCTGTTCGCCGCACTGCTGCTGGTGCTCGGCCTCGTCCTGAAGGATCAGGCCAACTTCGCCACCGACTACGTGAAGGATCAGCTCTCCGAGCAGAAGATCGCCTTCCCGGAGGAGTACGCACGTGGCGAGACCGACGTGGAGGGCAGTGACTGCCTCGACGAGTACATCGGCCAGGCCGTCGACAGCGGCCCGAAGGCGGAGTGCTTCGCCAACTTCTACATCAAGACGCACATGATGCACTCGACCGAGGACGCCGGGTACCCCGGTGAGACCTACTCGTCGCTCGGTGGCATCACCCGCGCTCTCGGCGCCGAACTGGCCACCGCCATGGAAGGCACCGACCAGACAGCGATCGACGAGGCCCAGGCCAAGGTCGACGCCGCCAACGGTCTGCGCGACACGATGTTCAAGGGTGAGACCCTCCGAGGCCTGCTGCTGACGACCTACGGCTTCAGCATCTTCGGCGACCGTGCCGACCTGGCCGGCCTGATCTGCTATCTCGCCGCCGCCCTGCTCTTCGTCCTGTCGGTCGCGGGCATCGCCCACGGCTTCCTGTCGAAGAACGCGGATCACAAGATCCTCGCGGCCAGCTGATCCCCCACACCCCCCCGATCTGGGCGCAGATCGTTGCGGATTCCGCAACGGGATGCGCCCAGATCGTCGTTGTGGGGTCAGGCGCCAGGGTTGGCCGACAGCGCGTCGAAGCGACCGACGGGCCGGATCGCCCGGTACGCCTCGACCACCGGGGCGAGTTCACTCGGTGCAGCCCCGTGGAGGATCACGCTGTCGGCGCCGAGGTCGAGTTGACCGAGCACGGCCGCCGCGCACTGCTCGGGGGTACCGGTGGCAGCCGGGGCGAGCCACTCTGCAGGGATCAGCGTGGCGACGTGCTCGAGCTCGGAGGTCGTGGCCTTGCCGTCGAGGGCCCCTCGGAACGACGACACGAACGGATCGGCACGAAAGCGGGCCAGGACGGCCGGGTCCCAGTCGTTGGTGCGGACCATCAGGTCGCCGTACGCCTGGAGATAGGTCGCCATCCGGCCGACCGTCTTGCGCAGGCGGACGTCCTCGGGCAGCCAGTCGCCGATCACGGCGTAGCAACTCCAGACGCGCACCGACATCGGGTCGCGGCCGGCACGCTCGGCGGACTCACGCACCGTCGCCACGCAGCGGCGGAGCGTCTCGTCGGTGAAGAACGTGTGCAACAGCACCCCGTCGAAGGCCCGACCAGCCAGCTTCAGGCTCTGGGGGCCGAACGCGCTCATCACGATCGGGATGTCCTCGCGGAAGTCGGGGTCGAGCGCCAGTACCGGCCACGAACCCGCCGGACCGGAGTGGCCCATCACCACCTCACCGCGCCACAGGCGACGCATCAGACCCGCGAAGTCCTCCATCTGGGCCGTCGTGATCCGCGGCAGACCGAAGGCGTCGAACATGCGGTCCATCCCGCGACCGAGGCCGAGGGCGAAGCGGCCGCCGGTGAGCCGGTGCATGGTCGTGGCCCAACTCGCCGTCACGATCGGGTGGCGAGTGTTGTGGTTCGTCACACCGGTGGTGATGCCGAGGCTCTGGCTGCACCCGGCGACCACACCCGAGAGGGTCACGGCCTCCTTGACGTTGAAGCGCTCGCTGAGGAACACCGCGCCCAGGCCGAGGGCCTCGGCGTCGCGACACTCGGGGATCAGGTCAGCAGGTGATCGCGGTGCTCCGGCGAGGCCGTAGAAGGCGAGTTCGTTCAGCGGAGCGTGCGTCATCGACGACACCGTAGGAGGCGCGGAGGCCACCACGGCGAGTCAGCACCGCGGGTCAGGCCGGCGGGTCGGAGAGGGTCGGGCAGCAGAGGCTCAGGGAGCGGTGGTGTCGGCCGACTTGCCGTTGCCACCGTTGGCGTTCGCACCGTTGCCGTTGCTCGCCGCGTTGCCAGGGTTGCCGTTCCCGTTCCCGTTGCCCTGCGGCACCGATGTCTCGGTCGGGTCGACGGGGTCCTTGTCGGGACCCTTGCCCGGGTCCTTCTCGTTCGGCGGCGTGGCAAGGACCACGGCGCAGTACTCCTCGACCGTCACGCCGTCGGCGTCCGCAAGCACGGTCAGACGCTCGGCCACCGTCAGGCCATCGCCGTCCTCGTCGGGTTCGTCGCCGCCGCCCTTCGACCACGAGGTGCACCAACCCCAGTCGCGTGACGACTGCTCGGGCACCGACACCACCGACGGCGTCCCGGTGCCGTCGATCAGCGTGGTCTCCTCGGTCATCGACGTGTCGTCCGTGTCGTCGGTCTCGAGAGGGGCCGACGACTCGTCGGTGCTCGACTGGCCCACGACGGGCACCCACGACGGGAGCACGTCGGTGGCAGCGGCCGCAGCGGTGCCCGCCACGAGGAGGGTGCCCACCACGACGCCCACCACGCGACGGGGCACCCGCCGCATCAGCGCCGCACGCGAGCCCTGCACCGTCCCGGATGCAGGAGTCGCCTGAACCGAACGGAAGGCCGCCACAGAGGCCTCCACGTCACCGAGTTCGGCGGCAGTCGCGGGCGAGACGGCCGATTCCAGCAGGGCCCTCAGGGGGTCGTGGGAAGGGTTCGTCGCGCTCACGACGTCCTGATCGTCCGAGCGGGGGGTTTCGTTACACATCGGGAGAACTTTCTTCGCGGAGGGCCTCGGCGAGTCGGGCGAGAGCTCGGTGTTGGGTCACACGGACCCAGCCGGCGGAGCGGCCCATGATGCGGGCGACCGACTCGGCGTCGAGGTCGGCCAGCACCCTGAGCAGCACCACCTCGGC
>JBEBDM010000066.1:0-8424 GCA_041156905.1 Actinomycetota bacterium
CGCGGGGGAGGTCGCGGCCGGACCCTACCGGTTGCCTCGGCTCAGTCGGACGACGAGCTGCTCGACGACGTGCTCGAACCGCTCGACGCACCGCTCGAGGAGCTCGAGGTGCTGTTCGACGACGAACCCGAGGTGCTCGACGAGGAGGTCGAACTGCTCGACGAACTGGTCGCGCTGCTCGAACCGCGGGCGTCGGTCTTGTAGAAGCCGCCGCCCTTGAAGGTCACGCCGACCGACGTGAAGACCTTCTTGACGGGCATGGTCTTGCCGCTGGCGGGGTGCACGGCCTCGGTGAGGGAGTCGTCGGTGAACGCCTGCTGGACCTCGATGGTCTCACCGGTCTCGACGAACTTGTACACGTAGGTGGGCATGCCTGACTCCTGGACACGGGGGATTAGCAGTCGGTGGTGTCGAGTGCCAAGGCTAGCATCGGGTCATGCGTGCACGGACGGCCGTCATCCCGGCCGCGGGGCTCGGGACCCGCTTCCACCCTGCCACCAAGGCGATCCCCAAGGAGCTGCTGCCGATCATCGACACGCCGGCGCTCCAGCTGGTGATCGACGAGGCCGTGGCCGCCGGGATGCACCGGATCGTGATCGTCACGAGCCGCACCAAGCCGGCCCTCGAGGCGTACGTCGCGGCGGCCCCCGAGGTGGTGGCCCGCAAGGGCGCCGACGGCCCTGCCGTCACCGTGCAGTTCGCCTACCAGGACCAGCCACGCGGTCTCGGGCATGCGGTGGCCTGCGCCCGCGAGGCCGTGGGCGACGAGCCCTTCGCCGTCCTCCTGCCCGACGAGATCATGGGCGATCCGTCGCTCCTCGCCCGGCTCGCCGACGAGTGCGACCGCACGGGCGGGAGCGTCGTCGGTCTCAAGCGGGTTCCCCGTGCGGAGGTCGCCGCCTACGGGGTCGTCGAGCCCGTCGGCGAACCCGACGGGTCGGGGCTGGTCGCGATCTCGGGGATGGTGGAGAAGCCGCCGGTCGAGAACGCACCGAGCGACCTGATCATCATCGGTCGCTACGTCCTGACGCCCGACGTCTTCGAGGCGCTCGAGCGTGTCGAGCCGGGTACCTCGGGCGAGATCCAGCTCACCGACGCCTTGCGGATGCAAGCCGCCTCGGGTCCGTTCCACGGGGTCGTCGGCGACGTGCGCCGGTACGACACCGGGACCCCGTTCGGGTGGTTGACGGCCGTGGTCGAACTGGCACTCGACGACGAACGCGTCGGTGAGCGTTTCCGCGTCTGGCTCGATCAGCGCACGCGGCGCGACTGACCGGGCAGGTCGGTCGGGAGCCCGTGCTCGTCGACCTCGAACATCACCACGGTCGCGTCGTCCTCGACCGCCCACGAGTGCTCTGCCGTGCGGGTGTAACGACGCTGGCGAGTGCTGACCTCGAGGGTGTCGGTGTCGACGACGATCACCGGGATGTCGGCGGAGTGCCCGACGTGGAGTGGGAGACGACGGATGACCAGTGCGTGGCTGACGGCCGCGCCATCGAGGACGAGGTCGCGGCAGCCGTCGAGCTCGGTCCGATGGGCGCCGTTCATCTCGCCCCATCGTCCGTGACCGTCGGTGGCCAGCCAGAGGTCGGGTTCCTCGAGGTCGCGGAAGAGGATGAACTGGCGCAGCTGCCACGTCGACGACAGCCGCATGACGTACTCGACCCGCTCACGCTCCAGGGTGCCCGTGAGGGTGAACCCCTCGTTCTCCCAACGGATGGAGACGAGGTCGCGGGCCGCCTGATCGGTGCCGTCGTCGCCGACGAGCCACTCGGCGACGTGCCCTTCCGGGTCGTGGGCGGCGCTCATCGCTGAGTAGGCGGTCACGGGGCCACGGTACCGTGGGGTCCGTGATCCCCGTCGCCGAGGCCCGTGCCCATGTGTTCGAGCGGTGCATCCCGCTCGACGTCGTGCGACTCCCGTTCCGCGAGGCGCTCGGTCACGTGCTGGCCGAGGAGGTCGCAGCGGCCGAGGACGTGCCTCCGTTCGCCAACTCGGCGGTCGACGGGTACGCCGTCGTGGCGTCGTCCGTCGCCGAGGTGCCCTGCGAGCTCGTCGTCGTGGGCGAGGTGGCCGCAGGTGCCGTGTCGGCACGTGCCGTCGGACCCGGTGAGGCGATCCGGATCATGACGGGTGCGCCCGTCCCCGATGGCGCCGACGCGATGGTCATGGTCGAGGACACCGAGCGTCTCGGTGTCGGTCCCGACGGTGTCGAGCGGGTCAGGGTGTCGCGCTCCGTCGCCGCGGGGTCGGCTGTCCGGGCAGTCGGTGACGACGTCGTCGCCGGCACCGTCCTCTACCGACCTGGCACGATCGTGACTCCCGCAGTGGTCGGCGTGCTGGCCAGCGTCAACGCGGCGACCGTCGCCGTCGTCCGACGTCCGCGGGTCGCCGTGCTGAGCACGGGTGACGAGCTTGTCGACGACGGCTCGCCGCTCCGCCCCGGTCAGATCCGTGAGAGCAATCGCAGCATGCTCGTGGGTCTCGTTGCTGCAGCGGGCTGCGAGCCGGTCGACATGGGTGTCGTGCGCGACGACGAGGCAGCGCTCGAGGCCGTGCTCGCCGAGGCCGCTCGCACGTGCGATGCGATCGTGACGAGCGGCGGCGTGAGCATGGGCGACTACGACGTCGTGAAGGCGGTCCTCTCACGACTCGCCGACATGCGCTGGATGCAGATCGCCATCCGGCCGGCCAAGCCGTTCGCGTTCGGGATGCTGCCGTCGGGCGAGCGGTCGGTGCCGGTGCTCGGACTGCCCGGCAACCCAGTGAGTTCACTCGTCAGCTTCGAGTTGTTGGCACGCCCCGCCCTTCGGCACATGGCCGGCGACCCGTCGCCCGATCGCCCGGAGGTGTGGGCGATCGCCGACGAGGCGATGTCGCGTCGTCCCGACGGCAAGGTCCACTACGTCCGGGTGATGGCCGGGTTCGCGGCCGACGGTCGGGTGCACGTGCGCCCGGTGGCGTCCCAGGGCAGCCACCAACTGGCATCGACCTCGCTCGCCGACGCGATCGCCGAGGTTCCCGACGGCGACGGCGTTGCCGCAGGTGCCCCTGTCATGGTCCGTCTGCTCTCGCTAGGTTGTCGTCCATGGACCTGATCGACCCGTTCGGCCGCACCATTCGCGACCTGCGCATCTCGGTCACCGACCGGTGCAACTTCCGTTGCACGTACTGCATGCCCGAGGAAGGGATGCAGTGGCTGCCGCGTAGTGAGGTGCTGACCTTCGAGGAGATCGAGCGGGTCGCCCGGCTCTTCGTGGAGCGCTTCGACGTCGACGGGATCCGCCTCACCGGTGGAGAGCCGACGATGCGGGCCCACATCACCCTTCTCGTCCGCAAGCTCGCAGCGCTGGGTGTCGACGTGGCGATGACCACGAACGGTGCCACGTTCCGGAACCTCGCCCACGACCTACGCGACGCCGGGCTGCGTCGGGTCAACATCAGCCTCGACACCCTCCGCCGCGATCGCTTCGAGCAGATGACGCGGCGCGACGAACTCGAGCACGTCCTCGACGGCATCGAGGCAGCACGTGAGGCGGGCTTCTCTCCTGTGAAGATCAACGCCGTCATCGAGCGCGGTGTCAACGACGACGAGATCCTCGACCTCGCCCGCTTCGGTCGTGAGGCCGGTGTCGAGGTGCGCTTCATCGAGTTCATGCCGCTCGACGCGGGTGGCCACTGGCTGAACGACAAGGTCGTGGGTCAGGACGAGATTCTCGCCGTGCTCTCTAGCGCGTTCGATCTCGTGCCGGTCGAGGCGCGCGGTGCGGCGCCGGCCGACACGTGGCACTACGCCGACGGTGCCGGGACGGTCGGCGTGATCCCCACCGTGACCAAGCCGTTCTGTGGCGACTGCGACCGCGTCCGCCTCACGGCGGAGGGTCAGTTCCGAACCTGCCTGTTCGCGACGGAGGAGTTCGACCTGCGCGCCCTCCTGCGAGGTGGCGCCGACGACGACGCGCTCGCCAGCGAGATCGAGCGAGCGGTCGGCCGCAAGTGGGCCGGTCACCAGATCGGTCAGGTGACCTTCGTCAAACCCCGGCGGACGATGAGCCAGATCGGCGGATGACCTCGAGCAGCTCGTCGGCCGTGAACGGCTTGGCGAGCGTCGGTGCCCCGGACTCCTGGAGGATCCGCACCCTGTCGGCGTATGCCGTCATGAAGACGACAACGGCGCTGGCGTCGATGTTGCGCAGCTCTGCAGCGATGTCGGCGCCGTTCGTCCCGTTGCCGAGGTTCACGTCGGTGACCAGGAGATCGGGGGTCGACTCGGCGACGAGACGGAGCGCTTCTGCTGCGTCGTAGGCGACGGTGGTGGCGATGCCGGCCTCCTCCAGCCACGAGGCGACGAGGTCGGCGAGGTTGCGCTCGTCGTCGACCACGAGCGCATTGCGGATCTGCCGCGCCGTGTCGTTGGTCGAGGCGGTGTCGGGAGTGGCGGCCGTCTCGTCGACGGATGCCAAGGGGAGGGAGATCGTGACAGTGGTGCCACGACCCTCGCCGGTCTCGATCCGAGCCGTTCCTCCACTCTGCTGCGCGAAGGAGAACACCGACGCCAACCCGAGGCCGGTTCCCTTACCTCGTGGCTTGGTACTGAAGAACGGCTCGAAGGCCCGCGCCGCCACGTCGGGGCTCATTCCGGTCCCCGAGTCGCGCACGGCGATGTCGACGTGTGTGGGATCGGCGCCCGTGCGGGCCGACACTGTCACGACGTGTATCGGCTGTGACTCCATGGCGTGGCGCGCATTGACGCAGAGGTTGATCAGGCTGCTCGACAGGCGGCCGGGATCAGAGCGCACCCAGAGGCGAGGCTCGAGATCGAAGTTGACCGAGGCATCCTTGCCCAGCGACTGCTCGATGAGCGGCGCCATCTCGGTCACGAACTCATCGACGAGGATGGTGCTCTCGTTGACCGGGTAGCGACCCGACACCGTGAGGAGCGCCTTCGCGATCTCCGACCCGCGCTGCACGGCCTGTGTGCTGCGTTGCGCGTACCCCTTCAGGTCGTCGTCGCCGATGGCCTCGGCCCGCCGCTCGATGAGCTGGAGGTTGCCGAGGGCGACGAAGAGCAGGTTGTTGAAGTCGTGGGCCAGCCCGCCAGCGAGCTCGCCGATCGAGGCCATCCGTTCGGCCTGTGCCGTGCGGATCGACTGCTCACGCTCCTCTGTCACGTCGATGCACTGCAGGAAGCACAGCACGTCGGGGTCGGCGCTGGTGGCCGAGTCGTCGAGGCGATGAGCGCGGACGTCGAGGAAGCGGAGCCGGGCAGCGTCGGCGGGATCGTTCCACATGTGCGTCCAGGTCGACTCGCCCTTGACGCGTGCCTCGGCAAGACCGTCCCGGAGGCGGGCGATGGCGACGTCGTCACCGCTCCAGTAGCGGGCCGTCGCGACGTCTCCGGTGGTCGGCTCGTCGACCCGGTCACCGTTGCTGACCCGGATCTGGTCGGCCTCGTCGACGATGGCGGCCCAGCCGCGTGACCCCGCGAGGGCGGCCCCCAGCATCGCCTGACGGCGGCGCCGGCCTTCCTCGGTCAGGTGGCGGCGAGTGGTCGCGACGCTCAGCGCCCCGAACGCGAACAGCCCGGAGAACCCCTCGGAGAGGAGGAGCGCCTGAAGGGTGGTGTGCGGGATTCCGAAGTCGACGGACGGCAGGGCCTCGACCGTGAAGGTGAGACCGTGCAGGACGAGGGAACTGTTCGCCTTCAGGTCGCGGTCGTCGAGCAGGTCCAACGCAGATCCACTGTCGCTGGTGGCCGACTGGGTCCACAGGGGGGAGTCGGCATCGGTCTCCCGCTGCCAGAGTTGGATGGCTGCGCCACCGGTGCCGGCGAGGACGGGCTCGCTGGCACGAGCGAGCAACTCGGGGAGAGCGAGGGCGATGTACACGTAGTGCTCGCCTTCCGAGCCGCCACTGTCGTGTCCGTGCGCCACGGGAGCAGCGTGGACGAGGTGAGGGACTCGCTCACCGTTCGCGCTGGTGAGTGTGGCGACACCGGCGAACTCGAGGTCGCCGTGCTCACCCGAATGGGTCGTCGAGTCGGCGTCGGAATGCTCGTCGGTGAGCCAGACCGAGAACTCGGTGGCGGCAGTCACCCCGGCATCGGCGAGAGCGTCACTGACCACGTGGGTCCCGTCCGGTAGCTCCTCGGCGAGAGCGACAGCGCTGATGGCATCATTGCCCATGAGCACGGCGGTGACGGTCAGGGCGAAGTTGTCGTGGGTGAGTGGCTCTCCGTCGGCCGCCTCGGAGACGGCTGTCGCCAGGCCGAGATCGGTGTCGTGCGCGGCGCGCAACCCAGCGACCACTTGGTCGGCCACGTCCTGAAGCGAGTCCGAGTCCTGGTAACGCAGGTACTCGGCGGAGACCACCATGATCGTCGTGGTGATGGCGATGATGCCGAGCGGGACCGTCGAGGCCGGGACCCGCGGCCGGGAGAGCCACCGTGAGAGCACGACGCCGGCGGTGATCGCCGCGACGGTACCCATGACTCGCCGGGGCATCTCGTCGGGCGACGAGAAGCCGCCGACGGCGAGTCGCAGGAGGGCGGAGGGTACGGCGATGGCGAACGCGAACCCGAGCGAGAGTGCGGCCTGACGGATGGACGCGAGAGGTTCGACGCAACGGACGGCGAGCAGTCGTCCGAACACGGAGGCGACGAGTGCGCCGACGGCGATCCCGATGAGGATCCGACGGTCGTCGGTGACGGCCAGGGCGGGTCCGAGCCACGCGACGGCGACGACCAGGGCGAGGATCCGGTGGACGTTCCAGGAGCCGATGACGAGGGCGATCACGAGGGGCAGCGGCGGCTCGAGCAGGCCGATCGCGACGGCCGCCATCGTGAGAAGGACGCACGGCACGAGGAGCGCGGCCCGGGTCCGATCGGGATGGAGCGGTGTCGGGCCGTACGAGCGTCGGAGGAGGTGGCGAAGGTTCATGGTGGGGCGCCGCACCTGCGGTCGGAGCCACAGTAACCGAGCGATACAGTCGCACCGCATGGGCGAGCCGACATTCAGCCACCTCGACGACCAGGGCCGGGCCCGGATGGTCGACGTCACGGCCAAGGACGTCACCGCCCGTCGCGCCGTGGCCCGAGGTCGGGTGGTCATGCAGCCGTCGACGGCGACAGCCGTGGCCGAGCGAGCACTCGCGAAGGGTGACGTCCTCGCCGTGGCACGGGTGGCGGCGATCCAGGCGGCCAAGCGGACCAGCGACATGATCCCGCTCTGCCATCCGTTGATGATCGGAGGGGTCACCGTCGACTTCACGGTCACGGCCGACGCGGTGGAGATCGAGGTGTCGGTCGACACCGTCGACCGCACCGGGGTCGAGATGGAGGCCCTCCACGCCTGCTGCGTGGCGGCGCTGACGATCTACGACATGTGCAAGGCCATCGACAAGGGCATGGTCATCGAGGGAGTGGCGCTCTGGGAGAAGACCGGTGGCCGCTCGGGGACGTATCGCCGACCAGTGTGAGGTGCCTCGGTGAGTGGGTCGTCGGGTGTGCCGACCACCCCTCGACGGTTGACCAGAGAGGGGTCCGGTCGATGACCCGGCGTGACGGCTGACACAGTACGGTCGGGCGTGTCGTTGCGTTGTTCGTCACGAATGTCGTAGAATCGTCACAATTCGAGTCGCCACCCCGGCGAGTCACCGGAGCGAAAGGAAGAGGTCACCCGGATGCAGCCCGTCGTTCTCCTCGCCGTCGCCGCCGTGTGGGCCGCCGTGATCGTGCCGCCGCTGATGCGCTCCCGTGAGGAGAACCGACCGAACTCGTCGGTGACCGACTTCCGTCGCCAGCTCTCGACCCTCCAGCGCACCGTCCCGACCCGCACCATGGTGCCGGCCCGTGGAATGGCCCGCCCGCTCACCCAGGCTCCGACGCACGCTCCCCGCAACGTGGGCACTCGCGCGCACACCGGTCCGATCGAGCGTCCCCGTCTGACGCACGGTCGCACCGACCATGCTGGGCACACCCAGACCCACCTCCACCGGGTCAGCCGTCGTGAGCTCACCCGCCGCCGTCGGATGAACGCGATGTTCGTCCTTGCGTCGGCGACCGTGCTCACCGGTTTCCTCGCCGCCACCACCAAGGCGACGAGCATGACGTGGGCCTTCGCCATCGCCTTCATCGCGACCTGTGCCTACGCCTACAAGCTGGCGCAACTGCGGGCCTACGAGCTCGACCGTCGCGCCAACGAGCAGCACATCCACCGCGCCGCCTGAGCGGTCCGTTCGCTGCCCTGCGCCGTCCCTCGTCGGAGTGGAAGGCCGAGGCCGACCGCTACACTCGGGACTCCCAGCGGGGGTGTAGCTCAGTTGGCAGAGCGCAACAATCGCACTGTTGAGGCCAGGGGTTCGATTCCCCTCACCTCCACTCCGAAGGACCGACGCCCTCCCATCGGGAGGGCGTCGTCGCGTTGA
>JBEBDM010000067.1:0-8647 GCA_041156905.1 Actinomycetota bacterium
CTTGTTGAGGCCCTTGTTCGGCTGGGTCTTCCACGGCATCAGGCCGAGGGCGTTGACCTCGAGGATGAGGATGAGCACGAGGGTGATGGCCCAGAAGGTGCCCATGTTGCTGCTGCTGACCGTGGCGCCCGTGTTGAGGCTGTGGCCCTTGTAGACCATGAAGAACAGCATCGACACCGAGAACACGGCGTTCTGACGGCTGGCCATGACGGCCTTACGGCCGGCGGCGGCAGCGTTCGGGTCGGGCTCGCCACCGGCGAGCACGTTGGCGGCGTTGGCGAGAACGACCTTCTGGTTGCGCCAGATCACGCCCCACACGTTGAGCAGCATGATGATGCCGAGGAGCATGCCGGTGCTGATCGCGATACCACCGGCGTTCTTGCCGAAGCCCTCGGAGAAGTAGTCCTTGGTCACGAGCGTGATCAGGATGCCGGTCACGAAGGTGACCACGGCCGCCCAGCGGAACCACCACAGGGCCTTGCGGGCCACCTTGTCGATGGCGATGTTGCGGGCACGGGCCTCGTCGCCGAAGGCGGCGAAGGCCGGGACCTGCACGAAGTTGAAGTAGTAGAGCAGGCCGATCCACATGATGCCGGCCAGGATGTGCAGCCAACGGAAACCGAACTGGCCGAGACTGGCCTGGCTGAAGAAGCTTTCTGCGAGCACTTTCAGTACCCCTCCCTTGTGAAAACAATGACTGCCGCAAGATAACACCGGCCAACCACCCTGCGGTGGGATCAGCCCGCGGTTCGTGGGGCCGTTAGCCTGCGAGCCGACATGGCGCACGAATTCATCTACACCTGCTACAAGCTCGCCCGCTTCTACCCGCCCGATCGCACGGTGCTGGAGAACATCTCGCTGTCGTTCTACCCGGGGGCCAAGATCGGCGTCCTCGGCAGCAACGGTGCCGGCAAGTCGAGCCTGCTCAAGATCATGGCCGGCCTCGACGACGGCTACACCGGCGAGGCCCGGCTCACGCCCGGCTTCACCGTGGGCTACCTCGCCCAGGAGCCGCAGCTCGACCCCACCAAGGACGTCCGCGGCAACGTGATGGACGGTGTCGCCGCGGTGCAGGGGCTCATCGACCGCTACAACGAGGTCATGGCGATGTGGGGCGACCCCGACGCCGACTACGAGAAGGTCGGAGCGCTGCAGGCCGAACTCGAGGACAAGATCGCCGCCGCCGACGCATGGAGCCTCGACCGCAACGTCGAGATCGCGATGGACGCACTGCGCTGCCCGCCCGACGACGCCGACGTGACCCAGCTCTCCGGCGGTGAGCGCCGTCGAGTGGCGCTGTGCCGTCTGCTGCTGAGCCGCCCCGACCTCCTCCTCCTCGACGAGCCCACCAACCACCTCGACGCCGAGAGTGTCGAATGGCTCGAGCGCTTCCTCCAGGACTACTCGGGCACCGTCGTGGCGATCACCCACGACCGTTACTTCCTCGACAACGTGGCCAAGTGGATCCTCGAACTCGACCGCGGTCGCGGCATCCCGTTCGAGGGCAAC
The DNA here is from genome assembly GCA_041156905.1 of Actinomycetota bacterium. Lineage (GTDB taxonomy): Bacteria > Actinomycetota > Acidimicrobiia > Acidimicrobiales > Ilumatobacteraceae > UBA668. The sequence goes on from JBEBDM010000067.1 coordinate 1,510, forward strand.
TACTCCAGTTGGCTCGAGCAGAAGCAGGAGCGCCTCGCCCGCGAGGAGAAGGCCAGCGAGCAGCGTCAGCGCACCCTGCAGCGCGAACTCGAGTGGGTGCGCATGGCTCCCAAGGCTCGTCAGGCCAAGGGCAAGGCCCGTCTCGCCGCCTACGACCGTCTCCAGTCGGAGGCCGAGGAGGCCGACCGCGGTCCCGACAAGCTGGAGATCACGATCCCCGCCCCGAAGCGACTCGGCGACACGGTGATCGAGGTCAACCACCTGCGCAAGGGCTTCGGCGACCGGCTCCTCGTCGAGGATCTCTCGTTCTCGCTACCCCGCGCCGGCATCGTCGGCGTGATCGGCCCCAACGGTGCGGGTAAGACCACGCTGTTCCGCATGCTCACTGGCCAGGAGCAGCCCGACGATGGCTCGATCACCGTCGGCGACACCGTCGAACTCGCGTACGTCGACCAGGGTCGCGACAGCCTCGACCCCGACAAGACGGTCTTCGAGGAGATCACCGGTGGCGTCGAGCACATGAAGGTCGGCAACCGGGAGATCCACGGCCGGGCCTACTGCGCGTCGTTCAACTTCAAGGGCTCCGACCAGCAGAAGCTCGTCGGCAAGCTCTCCGGCGGTGAACGCAACCGCGTCCATCTCGCCAAGCTGCTGAAGACCGGCGGGAACGTGCTGCTCCTCGACGAGCCCACGAACGACCTCGACGTCGACACGCTGCGCGCCCTCAAGACCTCGCTCGAGAACTTCCCCGGCTGCGCGGTGGTCATCAGCCACGACCGCTGGTTCCTCGACCGCATCGCCACCCACGTCCTCGCCTTCGAGGGCGACAGTCAGGTGCGGTTCTTCGAGGGCAACTTCAGCGAGTACGAGGCGTGGCGCCGCAAGGAACTGGGCGTCTCGGCCGAGCAGCCCCACCGCATCAAGTACAAGCCGCTGGCCCGCTGAGATGGCCCGCCGCTGGATCCCCCGTGTCACCGTCGTCGTGTTCGTGCTCGGCATCGCCGGGCTGATCATCTCGTCGATCGCCGGCAACAACGCCGGTTGGGTCCTGTCGGTCGGCCTCGCCATCGTCATCGCGGCGACGGCCCTGCTCACCCACTCGGCGATCACCCACCGCGACCGCATCGACGCCTTCGAGTCGGCCGATGCGGAACGTGCCGCCATGGAACTCGAACAGCAGGTGGCCGCCCTGGTCGCCCAAGGAGCATCGGAGGACGACGTGCGCCAGCTCGTGCGCTCCGCCATGCGGATCGGACGACGGTGACCCCGTGACCACCCACCCCACCACCCACGAGACCGATCACCAGATCGCGTCCCGTCTGGCCGTCGAGGCCGGACGGCTCCTCATGGCCGTCCGTCACGAACTCGGCTCGGCCGGAGCACCCACGTGGCAGGTCATGGACACCGGCGACATGGCCAGCCACCAGTACCTCGTGCGGGCCATCAGCGAGTTGTTCCCCGACGACGCCATCCTCTCGGAGGAAGGTGTGGAGGACCCACGTCGCTTCTCGGCCGACCGGGTCTGGATCGTCGACCCTCTCGACGGCACCCGCGAGTTCGGCGAACCCGGCCGCCACGACTGGGCCGTGCACGTGGCCCTCTGGGAGAAGGGCCACCTGACGGCCGGCGCCGTCTCGCTCCCCGCTCTCGACATGGTGTTCGCCACCGATCCGGCGCACACCCTCACGCCGCCGCGTCAGGGCCGGCCGCGCATCGTGACGAGCCGTACCCGCAACCCACCGGCCGCGGTGATGGTCGCCCGGGCCCTCGACTGCGAGGTCGTCATGCTCGGGTCGGCCGGGGCCAAGGCGATGGCCGTCCTGCTCGGCGAGGCCGACATGTACGTGCACGACGGTGGCATGTACCAGTGGGACAGCGCCGCCCCTGCGATCGTCGCCGAGGCGGCCGGTCTCCACGTCTGCCGCATCGACGGCTCACCGATCGTCTACAACGAGCGCGATCCGTGGCTCCCCGACTTCATCGTCTGCCGCAAGGAGTTCGCCCAGCCGATCATGGACGCGCTCTGGGGACCGGGCCACGTCCCGCCCGCCCGCTGACCCACGGCTCTCCTACACTCGGCCCTCATGGAGCCGACCACCCTTCCCGCCGACGAGAGCACTGCCGGGCGTGAGCCCCGACTTCCCGGTCTGGTCGTCGCCGCCATGGCCTCGATCGGCGCCGGTGCCGTGCATGGGGCCGCCACCGGCATCCACGCCGAGCATCCGCGTCTCGCACAGATCTTCGTCATCCTGACCGTCCTGCAACTCGGAGCAGGTCTCTGGGCGCTCGTCCGCCCCCACCGTCTGGCCGCCGTCGCCGTGGCACTCGTCAACGTCGGCGCCGTCGCCGGTTGGCTCGCCACCCGCCTCTCGGGCATCTCGTGGATCGAGGGCCTCGAGATGCGCGAAGCGGTGCAGTTTGCCGATGGCGCCTGCGCACTCCTCGGTGCTGTCGCCGTGGCCGGCGCCGGATCGTCGTTGCTCGTCGGCTGGCGTCCGTCGCCGCGCCCGCGTCTGGCCTACTCGGCTCTCGCCGTCACCGCTCTCGCCGTCCCGGCGATGTGGACCGGCGGCACCCACGTGCACTCCCACTCCGACACCGCATCCGCCGACCACGCCCACGACGACACGACGGGCACCGATCATGCAGCGGGCATTGATCACGCGACCGGCACCGATCACGCAGCAGGAACCGATCACCCGCACGACACGGTGGCGCCCGGCACCGTCACATGGCCACAGCCGTGGGACCCGGCCACCGGCCTCACCCTCGACCTCGCCACCGTCCCCGGCGTGACCGCCGAGCAGGCAGCCCGCGCCGCCGCACTGATCGAGAAGACCCAGGTCGAACTGCCCCGTTGGTCGACCGTCGAGCAGGCCATCGCCGACGGCTACTCGAGCATCGGTGATGCCGGCACCGGCAGCGAGCACTACATCAAGACCTCGCTGATCGGCGACGACGTCATGCTCGACCCGACCCAGCCCGAGTCGCTCGTCTACACGGTCAAGGGCGAGGAGCGCATCCTCGCCGGCGCCATGTTCATCGCCAGTGCCCGACCCTCCGACGACCCGAGCCTCACCGAGTGGGCCGGCCCGCTGATGACCTGGCACAACCACGGCGACCTCTGCTGGTCGGGTGGACGCGTCGTCGGGACGGTCGGTGACGACGGCACGTGCGCCAACGGCAACAACTCCGGTGGCGAGTTCCCGATGGTCCACGTCTGGATCACCCCGCACCCGTGCGGACCGTTCGCCGCCCTCGAGGGCGTGGGTGCCGGTCAGGCGACCGTCGACGACGCCGCACGCACCGACATGTGCCACGACCACGGCCATTCGGGCACCACTGCGGAGCCGGTCCCCTACGACCCGACCCAGCCGATCGATCTCTCCGGCACGCCCGGGGTGACGGCCGAGCAGCAGGCCGCCGCCGAGAACCTCATCGCCATCACCCTCTGGAAGCTTCCCCAGTGGGCCGACTACCGCGACGCCGAGGCCGCCGGCTTCCACAGCATCGGTGATGCCCTCACGGGACACGAGCACTTCATCCAGTGGGACTGGATCAACGACGACGTCATCCTCGACCCGAACTACCCCGAGAGCCTCGTCTACGAGCCGCAGCCCGATGGGTCGAAGAAGCTCGTCAGCGCCATGTACATGCTCCCCGACACGGTCGCCCTCGAGGACGTTCCCGACATCGGAGGCGAGCTGATGCAGTGGCACATCCACGACAACCTCTGCTTCACCTCCGACCCGGTGGCACCCACCGTCGCCGGCGTCACGACATCCGGGGGAACCTGCCCCGCTCCGCTCACGAAGTTCCGCCCCGCTCCGATGATCCACGTCTGGATCGAGGCGCACCCGTGCGGGCCGTTCGCCGCACTCGAGGGAGTCGGCGCCGGGCAGATCCTCGAGGGCGAGGAGCGCCTCTGCGACCACGCCCACGGTTCGGGCTTCTAGCCCGGGACGCCAGACAGGCGCGTCAAGCCCTGCGACGCGCCACCATCGTGGCCTCCGCCTCGGAGTCACGGATGAACAGCGAGGCCACCGTGGCCAGCATCGCGAAGCCCACGGCGATACCGAACGCCCAGCGCACGCCCGTGAGGGCGTCGGCGAACCCGCTCGGGTCGAGCCGCGGATCGAGGGCCCCGTACGCCGCCAGCACGCTGGCGAGGATCGCGACGCCCATCGACACGCTCACCTGTCGTTGGGTCGAGAACAGTGACGAGGCGCGTCCGTTCTGTGCGGGCGGGATGGTGGCGTAGCTCGCGGCCTGCATCGGGACGAAGGCGAAGCCCATGAACGCACCGCGCAGGAACATCAGGCCACGGATCAGCCACAGGTCGGTCCCGAGCCCGAGCATCGTGTAGAGCGAGATCGCGAGGCCAGCGGTGAAGAACCCTCCGGCCATCAGCCGTCGCGGTCCGACCTTCGCGTAGACACGACCAGCGATCAGCGACGATGCCATCACGCCGAACGCCTGGGGGAAGGTCGTCAGGCCGCTCTCCATCGCACTCATGCCGCGCAGGTTCTGGAGGTAGATCGGCATCACGAAGGTCACGCCGAGGAAACTCGCCATCGAGAAGAAGCTGACGATGTTGCACTGGCGGAACATGCGATCGCCGAGCAGCCGGAGGTCGAGCATCGGATGGGCGACACGCGTCTCGACGACGATGGTGGCGATCACGCAGAGCACCCCCACTCCCGCGGTTCCGAGCACGAGCCCCGAGGTCCACCCTGCTCGCGGTCCCTCGCTGAGGGCGAAGACGACGAGCGCGAGGGCCGCAGCGCTGAGTACGAATCCAGCCGGGTCGAACTCGCGGGCGGAGGGCTCCCGGTGCTCGCGCAGGAACCTGGCCCCGAACCAGATCGCCACCATCGCGATCGGGACGTTCACCCAGAAGATCCAACGCCACTCGAAGTTCGTCGTGATCAGACCACCGAGCACCGGGCCGAGAGCCGGCGCCAGAAGAGTCGGCACCATCACGACCGTGCTGGCCTTGGCCCGCTCGGCGGGCGGGAAGGCACGGAACAGCATGGCGATCCCGACAGGGGTGAGCATTCCCCCACCGACTCCCTGCAGCACGCGGAAGGCGATCAACTGGCCGATCGACTGGGCGAAGCCACAGGCGGCCGAACCAACCGTGAAGGCCACCAGCGCGGCGAGGAAGGTCTTCTTCGTCCCGATTCGGTCACCGAGCCACCCACTCGTCGGGATCCACATGGCGAGGCTCAGCGTGTAGCCGAGCACGACCCACTCGACGGCATCGGTCTGGAACTCGCGCCCCATGCTGAAAAGGGCCACGTTGACGATCGTCGTGTCGAGGATGTCGAGGAACAGGGCCGACACGTACACGATGGCCACCACCCACTTGTACGCCATCCGGCGCCCGAGGACGGTGACGATCTCGTCATGGGAGCTGGCGGCAGGAGCGGTCATCAGGGGCGACCGTACAGAGCGGCCCCGCTCAGCCGTGAGTCGGATGACCGACGGAGCTCAGGGGAGCTCGAGGATGGTGACGAGCCCCGTCGCTCCGTCGACGCGGACGCGGGCCCCGTCGGGAATCCGTCGGGTCGCTCCGGTGGCGCTGATCACGCACGGGATCCCCAACTCACGGCTCACGATGATCGCGTGGCTGAGCGGAGCTCCGACGTCGACCACCACCGCCGCCGCAGGGACGAACAGGGGCGTCCACGACGGGTCGGTGAGGGGCGCCACGAGGATGTCGCCGGGCTCGAGGGCGAACGGATCGCTCGAGTCGAGCACGACTCGAGCGATGCCCTCGGCACTTCCCGGGCAACCCGGCATCCCCGCCAGCAGGTCGCCGGCACCGAGGCGATCGTGGGCCACCTCGTCGCGGCGACGCCACGTCGAGATGTCGTCCGGTTGGCCGACGAACACGAACGGTGGCTCGAGTTGCTCCAACCGGGCGTACTCGGCGCGCCGCTCCCGCACCGTGGCGGTGAGCGACGTGGGGTCGCTGAACAACTGGTCGATCTCCGACGTGCGAACGAACCCGAAGTCCTCGATCTCGTCGAACGCGCCCGCCTCGACCATCCGACGGCCGATCTCGCGCATCGCGATGCGCATCTCGTGGACCACGCGGATGTTGTTGGTCTTGGTCCGCTCGCGTCCGGGCAGCCACGCCTTCGTGCTCCCGATCGCCGCAGCGAGTTGCATGTGGGTCGCCGGATCAGCGGCGACCATCGCGAGCAACTCTGCTGCCGCTGCGTCGCGCTCGGCGGCACGCTCGGCCTGGTGGGCGCGTGGGTCGGCCGAGTCGGGTGAGACCCGCATCCGGTCGATCGCGGCGAGCGCGAGGGCCGGCTTGGTCTCCCAGCTCGGCGAACGGCTCTCCCACTCGTTCGGGCCACGGCTGCCGTACTCGTAGAGGAACGCAGCGAACGCCGACTCGAAATCGGCAGAGGCAGGATCGAGTCTCGACAGGTCCCACATCGCGTAGGAGGGCTCGGCCGAGTCGACCTCGCCGATGCCGGCGATGATCGGCATGATCAGGTCGGGGCGCCCGACGGCGGTCGCCACGGCGCTGATGATCCCGACGGGCACGGTGGCCATGTAGGTGGTGAACAGGTGCTGCCCGAACATCCTGCGGTGCAGGGGCACCATCTCGAGGAAACGCCCCCAGAGCTGCTGCAGGCTGAGCGACGCGACGTCCGGGCGCTCGTCGCGCAGTCTCTTGGTGAACTCACGGTCGGCCGTCAGTTCGGTGAGGTCCGAGAGTGACTGCTGCCCGAGCACCCACATGAAGGTCCCGCCGATCTTCTCGCTGAGGTCGGGACGCTGGTCGCCCGGCATCTCCTCGTAGGGCGGGATGCCCGGCTGGGCACCGAAGAACTGCTCGTCCATCGCCTGCCAGCTCAGGCCGGGTGCCCGCTCACCGAACAGGCGGATCAGCGAGGCGTTGAGATAGCAGTACCCGCCCTGCACGCCGAGCTGACAGAACAACTCGGCGGGGAACTCGTCGGCCTCGAACGCTCCCATCCGCACCCAGGCGTCGCGCCATCCGAGCTCGGCCTCCCACAGGGCGGCGTCGCTGGTCAGCGGGGTCACCGGGTCGGGGAACACCTCACCGACGTTCGCACGTGTGTAGATCGGGAAGCGCTCCGACAGATCGGTGTCG
>JBEBDM010000068.1:0-7869 GCA_041156905.1 Actinomycetota bacterium
CCGTGGAGACGGACGTGCTCGTCGACGAGGCTGAGGCCGAGTCCGGCTCCGTCGCTCGAGGAGCGTCGACCGGCGATCGCTCCGCGGGCGAAGCGTTCGAAAACGAGGTTGCGCTCTTCGACGGGCACGCCGGTGCCACGGTCCTCGACGATGATCCAGACGTGGCCGAGCGGCTCACCTTCACCGTCAGGCTCGGTGACCGTGACGGCAGCGTCTCCACCGCCGTGGAGGCGAGCGTTGTCGACGAGGTTGGCGACCACGCGTGCGAGGCGTCGTCGGTCGCCGCGGATGACCACCATCTCGGCGCGGGGTGTGACCGTCACCGGGGTGTGCGGCATGCTGCTGACGGCGACGGCCTGGCGAACGAACTCGGCGACGAGGAGTTCCTCGAGGTTGAGTCGGATGGCGCCGGCGTCGAAGCGGGAGATCTCGAGGAGGTCGGCGACGAGGCCCTGGAAGCGGGTGACGTCGGCGACGAGAAGGTCGAGCGCGGCCTGGGCGCGCTCGGGCATCTCGTCTCGGCGGGCCTGCATCACCTCTGCCGAGGCGGCGAGGGTCGTGAGGGGGGAGCGCAGTTCGTGGCTCACGTCGCTGGCGAACCGGGCGTCGCGTTCGACGCGTGCCTCGAGTGCCGCAGCCATGTCGTTGAAGGCGTTGGCGAGGACGCGCAGATCAGGGTCGTCGGTGGGCTCGAGTCGGGTGTCGAGTCGCCCGCCGGCGATCGCCTTGGCGGCCTGTGCGGCGTCGCCCAGGGGGCGCACGGCACGGCTGGCCGCGAGTGCGCCGAGCATCACCCCGGCGATGGTGGTGATGAAGCCGGCGAAGAGCAGGCTCAGCAACACCGACGAGAGCGTCGACTGCGCGTCGTCGAGCGGGACGAACTCGAAGTAGCTCGCGTCGGTGACCGTGAGCGGGACACCGATGATCAACTCCTGCTTGCCGTCGATGGGAGCGATCATCCGCGAAGGGGTCGACTCGGCGACCACACGCGTCTGGAGCGAGGTCGGGATCACGTCGGGCCCGTACTGGGCGCTGCTGGCACTCCACGTGTCGCGGTACACGATCGCGAAACGTGACACGCCCAGTGAACGGAGTCGCTCGACGGCGCTCGCCGCGTTGGGCGAGTTGGAGACGAGCTCGTCCTGGGCGACCTGCGCGTTGCGGTAGGCCTGCTCGACGCCCGCCGCGTCGCGCTGGTTGACGACACTGCTCCGCGTGAAGCTGTAGGCAGCAGCGGCGAGGAAGCCGGAGAGCAGCATCGCTCCGAGGCCGAACATCAGCAGGATGCGCGTGCGGAGAGCGAGGCGGCGCGGGTGGAGGGTGGCGAGTCGCTCGAGACGTCGCTGCCATACATCGCGGCGCTCGATGACCAGCGGGGCCGTGGGGTCCGCCGCGTCAGGGGCAGCGGTGGCGTCGCTCACGACTGGAGGCGGTAGCCGAGGCCCCGGACGGTGACGACGTGGCGCGGGTTGGCCGGGTCGGCCTCGACCTTGGTGCGCAGTCGCCGGACGTGGACGTCGACGAGACGGGCGTCGCCGAAGTAGTCGCGGCCCCAGACGTTGTCGAGGAGGCTCTCACGGCTGAAGACCCGCCCGGGGTTCTGGGCGAGTTCGCAGAGGAGGCGGAACTCCGTCTTGGTGAGGTGCAACTCGGTGCCCTCGCGAAGGACCTTGCCCTCGTCGGGGATGATCTCTAGGTCGCCGAACACGAGTCGGGCGTGAGCGGGGCTCAGGGGTCGGATACGGCGCAGGAGTGCACGGATGCGCGCCGACAACTCCTTGGGGGCGAACGGCTTGGTGAGGTAGTCGTCGGCTCCGGCCTCGAGGCCTGCGACGACGTCGTGGGTGTCGTCGCGGGCCGTCACCATCACGATCGGGACGTCGCTGGTGCGGCGCAGGGTGCGGCACAGCTCGAACCCGTTGATGCCCGGGAGCATGATGTCGATGAGCACGACGTCGGGGGCGGCGCGGTGGAAGAGATCGATGGCTTCCTCGCCACTACCGGCCTCGTCGACGGTCCAGCCCTCGTCCTCGAGAGCGAGCTTCACCGCAGCACGGATTCGTTCGTCGTCCTCCACCGTCAGGATGCGCGTTCCCACGCCGTCCATCATGGCAGGTCGTCGGCCGTTCAGCGGGTCGCGTCGATCTCGGCGAGCAGCGACTGCACGGCGTCGAACACGCCGGGCGCGGCGACGAGTGCCGACGACGGACGCACCGGTCCGCCGTCGATGCTCCCCGAGATGCATCCCGCCTCTCGTGCGATGAGTTCGCCGGCGGCGAGATCCCAGGCGTTGAGCCACTCCTCGTAGTAGGCGTCGACGCGGCCTGCGGCGACGTAGCAGAGGTCGGGTGCAGCAGCGCCGAAGCGGCGCAGGTCGCGGACGCGGGGAAGGAGTGCCTCGAGGCGTCGGGCCTGGGCGGCGCGTCGCTCGGGCCGGTAGCCGAAGCCGGTGGCGACGAGTGCGGTGGTCAGGTCGGTGGTGGTGCTGCAGCGGATCGGCTGTCCGTTCAGGTGCGCTCCGCCGCCGCGGACGGCGGTGAACATCTCGTCGGTCGTGGGGACGTAGACGACCCCCACCTCGGTGTCGGTCTCCGAGCGGGCGGCGATCGACACACCCCAGCCCGGGAGGTCGTAGAGGAAGTTCGTTGTGCCGTCGATGGGGTCGATCAGCCACTCGATCCCCGAGGTGCCGGGGGTGGAGGTCCCTTCCTCGCCGATGAGAGCGTCGTACGGGCGAGCGCTGCGGAGTCCGGCGACGATCAGTTCCTCGCTGGCCCGGTCGTACTCGGTGACCACGTCGGTGGCTGTCGACTTGGTGTCGGACTGCAGGGCACGTCCGCTGCGTCGTCCCCGGAGCGCCATCGTCCCGGCCTCACGGGCGAGACGTTCGGCGAGGGCGAGGAGTTCGGACCGCAGCGCCTCGTCGGGCGTGGTGGTCACCGGCCTGCCTGGCGCTCGTTGGCCTGGATCTGGCGCCACTCTCCGATGGCCCGCAGCACGAGGACGGCCACGATGCTCATCCCGCCTGCAGCGAGGAGTGCGCCCGTGAGCAGGCCGATGCCCTTGGGCGTCTCGCAGGCCCCGGTGCACTGGAGGCGCACGAGGGTGAACCCGATGAGCCCGCCTGCCGCACCTCCGAGGAGGATCCCGGCGAAGGCGAGGGCGCGGGCGGTGGGCGAGGGGAGGGCCGAGAGCGGTCGCTGGCTGTCGTTCACACCCACAGGGTAACGCCGACCACAGTTAGGCTCGCCGGTCGTGCGCACGACTGTCGTCATCCCGACCTACAACGAGGCGGGCAACATCGAGACCGTGGTCCGTGCCGTCCGGGCGTCGATGCCGTCGGCCTCGGTGCTCGTGGTCGATGACGGAAGCCCCGACGGGACGGCCGACATCGCCGAACGACTCGGTGCCGAGCTCGGTGCGGTCGACGTTCTCCGCCGGACGTCGAAGGACGGACTCGGGGCGGCGTACCGCGCCGGACTGCGCGAGGCCATCCGCCGGGGTGCCGAGGTCTGCGTGCAGATGGACGCCGACCTGTCGCACGACCCCGCCGTCCTCCCGGCCCTCGTCGCCAACGTCGAGTTCGGTGCCGACCTCGCGATCGGGAGCCGGTACGTGCCCGGTGGTCGCACGGTCGACTGGCCGCGTCGGCGTCGGCTCCTCTCGCGCTGGGCCAACCGGTACGTCGCCGGCGTGCTCGGACTCGCCATCAACGACGCCACGGCCGGATACCGCGCCTACAGCTCGGCCGCACTCGAGCGGATGCGCTTCGAGACGGTGAGGGCCGACGGCTACGGCTTCCAGATCGAGATGACCCACCGTCTGGTGCGTGAGGGTGGTCGCGTGGTCGAGTTCCCGATCACCTTCCCCGACCGGACCGAGGGTGTCTCGAAGCTGTCGGGGAACATCATCAGCGAGGCACTGCTCCTCGTGCTGCGGCTCTGGCTCGGCGACTTCGGCGGCCGTCGACGCCGCAGGGCGATCGGCGGCTGACGTGCGTGCGTGGCGAGTCGGGGGAGCCCTCATCCGTCACGCCGATGGTCTGGTGCTCTGCGGCAACCGACGCCGTGACCGCTCGGTCGAGTGGACACCGCCCGGTGGCGTGATCGACCACGGTGAGTCCGTTCACCAGGGCCTGGCGCGCGAGGTGAGCGAGGAGACCGGCCTCGTGGTCGTGTCGTTCCTCCAGCGGGCCTACACGGTGTCGGTCGCCGCGCCCGAGATGGGCTGGACCCTCGACGTGGAGGCGTGGGAAGCCGTGGTCGGGGAGGGCGAGATCGTCCTCGCCGACCCCGACGGGATCGTCGAGGAGGTCCGCCACTCGTCGGCCCGGGAGGCCCTCGAGCTCCTCGCCGGGAGTCCGCCGTGGGTGCGCGAGCCGGTGTCCGACTGGGTGGGCGGGACGGTCCTCGACCATTACCGGTTCGTCGTGCACGGCCACACGAGGGCCGCGTCGCGGGTCGAGCGGATCGGCTGAACCACCGTGCGGTCCATCCTCCACGTCGACATGGACGCGTTCTACGTCAGCGTCGAGTTGCGCCGCCGGCCAGAACTGCGTGGTCGTCCGGTGGTCGTGGGTGGCACCGGCGACCGGGGAGTGGTGGCCGCGGCGTCGTACGAGGCCCGCCGGTACGGAGTGAGGTCGGCGATGGCCTCGTCGCTCGCGCGTCGGCAGTGCCCCGACCTCGTCTTCCTCCCTGGCGACCACGAGCTGTACGCCGAGGTCAGCGCGCAGGTCCACGAGGTGTTCCACGAGGTGACCCCGCTCGTCGAGCCGCTCGCGCTCGACGAGGCGTTCCTCGACGTGACCGGCTCCCTGCGTCTCTTCGGCGATGCCGTGGCGATTGCCCAGCGCATCCGGTCCACGGTGCTCGAACGTCTCGAACTCACGTGCAGCGTCGGTGTCGCTCCGAACAAGTTCCTCGCCAAACTCGCCTCGGTGGCCGCAAAGCCGAAGGTGCGCAACGGGCAGGTCACCGCCGGGGCAGGAGTGGTCGAGGTCCTACCGGGTGAGGAACTGGCTTTCCTCCACCCGCTGCCCGTCGAATCGCTCTGGGGTGTCGGCCCCGCGACCCTCGAGAAGCTGCACCGCGTCGGGATCACGAAGGTGGTCGATTTGGCGTCGTTCGAGCCGGGAGCCCTCGAGTCGCTCCTCGGCCGGGCGAACGGTCGTCACTTGTACTCGCTCTCACACGGCATCGACGACCGGCCGGTCGAGCCGGACCGCGGGATCAAGTCGATCGGTCACGAGGAGACCTTCGCCACGGATCGACACACTCCTGAGGAGGTCCGTGTCGAACTCGTCCGTATGGCCGATGCGGTCGCCGCCCGCCTGCGGGCCCGCGCCACCGGGGCCCGCACGTTGACGCTCAAGGTTCGCTTCTCGGGCTTCACGACCATCACCCGGTCGGTGACGTTGCCCGATGCCGTTCACACCGCACACGCGATCATCAAGGCGGTGGAGCCGCTGGCACAGGGCGTCGACCCGACGCCGGGCGTACGGCTCCTGGGGATCAGTGCGAGCAACTTCGCGGCCGTGAGCGAGCAACTGACGCTCGACACCCTGTTCGACGAGCAGGAGGACGCTGCCGACGAGGCACAGTGGGAAGCGGCGGAGACGACGGTCGACGCGATCCGGGAGAGGTTCGGGAAGTCGGCCATCGGGCCCGCCAGTGCGGTCGGCGACCGCGGCCTGCGCGTCGTGCGCAAGGGTGCCCAGCAATGGGGACCCGACCAGCAACAGTGACCGCGTTGTCCTCGGGCCGATGGTCTGCCAAGATGCGGTCAGCCATCCGGCCGTGCCCAGGAGTCAGCGTGCCTCTCTCAGAAGACGAACAGAGGATCCTCCGTCAGATCGAGGAGCAGTTGCAGCGAGACCCCGGCTTCGCGCGCACGACCCGCACCAAGGAGACAGGGTCACGTCGTTCGTTCGGCCTGGCGCTGTTCGGCCTCGTCGTCGCCCTGCTGGCGACGATCCTCTCGGTGATCGTGTCGCCGTTCGTCTCGTTCGCCTGTTTCATCGCCGCCGTGGCCCTCGGTGTCGTCGCCGAGCGTCAGGCGCGGATGGCCGCCCAGCAGGGCCTCGAGAACCTCCAGAGCACGGTGCGCGACCGCTTCAACGGCCCGCGTCGTCCTCCGCAGGCTGGCTGACGAGCGCCCCTCGGGGCGTCGGACTCAGTGGGCGGAGCGTGCCGCCACGGAGCGTGGATCGAGTCGGTTGCGCCAGCGTGTGCGCACCGGGATGCCGGGTCGTGCCATCTCCCGGACGTCGTCGGCGAGTCGCGCCATGCGGTCGGCGTCGGTGGGTGACACCTCGGCCGGCGCGTAGACGGCGACCGTGACGAGTTGTGCCATGTCGCGCAGCGAGCGATGGTCGACGCTCGTGCTGAGCTCGGCCTCGCGGGCGAACTGCACGGGGGTGAGCGAGGGCGACGTGGGTGCACCGGCATCGGCGAGGTCGCGTCGGGCGCGCTGCCAGAGAGCGGCGACTCGCTCGGCAGGCCGCCGTCTCCGGGTTCGTGCGGCGAGCCCGACCACCATCGGCATCAGGACCACCCAGCCTCCGAGGAGCGCTGCTCCTCCGGCGACGACGGCGATGACGACCTTGGCGACGAGTGGCATCTCGTTGCGTGCCCGGCCGGGAGCGGTGACCTCTCCGCTCGTCCCCGGCGTCCCCGTCTCGGGTCGCGGTGTCGTCGAGGGGACCTCCTCGCGGGGAAGGGTCGTGAGCGTCGGGTTCGTGGTCGGGGTCGGTTCACCCGGTGTCGAGCCGGAGCCGGTTCCCGAGCCCGTGCCTCGGCTGTCGTCCTGCGCCGCACCGACGTTGGTCCAGTCGGAGGCGTCCGGGTTGCCACGGCCCGGCGTCGGTTCGAAGGCGACCCATCCGATCCCGTCGAACCAGACCTCCGGCCACGCGTGGGCGTGACGCCCGTACACGTGGAACAGGCCGTCGGCACCGAGGTCGCCCTGGGTGAAACCGACAGCGACCTGTGCGGGGATCCCGAGTGACCTCGCCATCGCCGCGAAGGTCACGGCGAACTGCTGGCAGAAGCCGCGCCGGTCGCGCAGGAAGACCTCCATCGCGTCGGGGCTGTCGCCGATCTGGACGGAGAGGTCGTAGACGAACTCGGAGCGGAACCAGTCCTGGAGGGCGAGCAACTTCCGGTACGGGGTGGTGGCCTGCGCGGTGACCTCGAGAGCGGTGGCCCTCACCGATTCGGGGAGCGAGGGCAGGTCGAGCGTGCCCGCCGGAGCGTTGCCGGAGGTCCCCGAGTCGAGGGTCTGCGCACTCGGATCGACGACCCCGCTGGCGATCGCGATCGAGTCGCCTCGCCGGAGTTCGCTGTCGGGGACGACGAGGCTGCCGGTGTCCGGAGCCCACCAGACCACGGTGGGCGAGACCAGCACGGGGGTCGCCGTCGCCGGGACGATGTTGCCGCGCAGCGCGGCGATCCGGACCACCTGTGAGGTGAAGATCGAGCCGGCGGGCGCGTTCGCCGTCCTGTCGCCGAGGGGTTCGAGGTCGCCGGCGGCCGGGGAGAAGGTCGCACCGTCGAACTCGGGGAGACCCATCGACCGCCAGTAGTGGCCACCGTCGCTGGACTGCACCGTGAACATCTCGACGAGTCCGGTGTTGGTCATGCGGGCGCGGATGTCGACGAGCGGGTCGAGCACGCTGGTGGTGTCGCCGTTGCGATGGCGCGCATCGATGAGGGCGGGTTCTCCCGCACCCGGGAGCTTCGGGCCGACGAAGGCGGCGGCCGAGCCGGCGAGGACGGCGAGGCCGAGCACGGCGGCGGCGAACGAGGTCGCACTGGGACGTTCGTCGTCGAGCCAGTACGTGTGGGAGCTCGTCGCCTCGGCGCGGGC
>JBEBDM010000069.1:0-23616 GCA_041156905.1 Actinomycetota bacterium
TGGTCTCCGTCCAGTCCTCCTGGATCTCGAATTCGGCGGCTCCCGCTGCGTGCATGTCGGCACGGAGCGCTGCTCCTGCATGCTCCACGGCGAACGCCCTCGCCAACGCGATGTCGGTGAACACGGCCGGTGTCTCACCCGCGTGGACCACGTACTGACCCTGCGAGGGTGAACTCACCACGCACTCACGGCTCAAGCGCACTCGCCCGACGACAGCGCCCACGGCGTTGGCGACGCCAGCGTGCTCGGGGATGCGCGACTCAGCGCCGAGCAGTTCGGCCACCTGCGGGTAGTACGCCGGGGCCGATGCGCCGAGGCCGACCAGCGGTGACGACAGGCCGAGTCCGAAGCGGACCGTCGAGAGCCGACGGTCGAGCACGGCCTGGACCAGCGGGGTGCGCACGGTCTCACCCGGCATGTCGTCGTTGACGAAGGCTGCAGCGAGGACCGCCTCGGCGCTGCGCCTCACGAGCGTGGCGATGGTGACGCGTGAGATCGTCTCGGCATCGGGAGCGATTGCCTTGCCCGTCCGATCGCGTCCGCGGGCGAACAGGGTCGCGGCCTTGGTGGCCGCAGACGAGTCGTAGGTCGACTGCATGCCGAGCACGTGTGCCGCATCGGTCGGGGTGAATGCCGCGATCTGGACGATGCCGCGCTGCACCAACCGCTCGAGCACACGACGCATCTGCAGGGTGTTGAGAGTCGCGTCGGCCACGGCGACCCGTCCACCCATCGCCTCGAGGATCGCCTTCTCGACGCCCTCGAGTCGGGGCAGCCACTGCTCACGGCTCTCGCTGACGAGCACGATGCCCTCGAGCTCACCCGGGTAGTCGTGGGTGAGCTGGAGGTCGAGCATCCCGTGCACGAGCGCCCGGTCGGTGACGGCGAGTTGGCACAGCGGGATGACCTTGCGCGGCCCGATGAGGAGGACGGCTCCTGCCGCTCGGTCGTCGTGACGGACACGGCTGTCGCCGCCGAGGCCGTGCGTGTGCATCGCCACCGCCGAGACCATCGTCTGGTGCCCACCGACGGTCGCGCCATCGGGGCTCACCGTCGGGACACCCGCTGTGAGCACGGCGATGTCGGTCGTCGTACCACCGATGTCGCTGATGATCGCGTCGTCGAGGGCGGTGAGGTGCGCTGCCCCCACGAGGCTCGCTGCCGGGCCGGAGAGGATCGTCTCGATCGGACGCTCACGTACGAAGGCCGCCGACACCAGCGATCCGTCACCACGAACGACCATCAACGGAGCGTCGACGCCGCGTTCGGCGATGGCCTCCTCGGTGGTGTGCACGAGCCGGTCGATGATCGAGATGAGGCGGGCGTTGAGGATCGCCGTCACGGCGCGCTTGGGACCGTTGAGTCGCGCCGAGAGGTGATGGCTCAGCGTCACGGGCTTGCCCGTCACGCGGTGGATCAGCTCGGCCGCTGCCAGTTCGTGGTCGGGGTTGCGCACGCTGAACTGGGCGGTGACGGCGAAGGCCTCGACCCGCGGGTCCATCGCCCTGACCTCGGTCTCGAGACGCTCGAGGTCGAGAGGGGCGGCCTCTCCACCGTGCGGGTCGTGTCCGCCGGCGAGGAACACGGCCGGGTCGTTGCCGAGTGCCTCGGCGAGTCCGGCCCGTTCGACCACCTCGACGTCGAAACCGATGACGACCGCTCCGACCGCACGACCCTTGCCCTCGACGAGCGCGTTGGTCGCGAGGGTTGTCGACATCGACACGAGTTCGATCTCGGACGCCGCAGCGACACCGGCCGCGAGCACACCGTCGATGGCTCCGCAGATGCCGATCGAGAGGTCGTGGTGCGTGGTCGGCGACTTCGCCGTGGCCATGACAGTCCTCGACGCCTCGTCGTAGAGGACGGCGTCGGTGTAGGTCCCGCCCGTGTCGATTCCGAGGAGCATCGGGGCAGGATACGGCCGTAGTGTGAGCGCCGTGACGTTGGCGGACGAGGTACCCACGCGTTTCCGGTGGGACCGGCTCACCTGGTCGTCCGCACTCGGCTACTGCCTTCTCGTGTGTGGTGTCAGCGTTGGGGTCGTGCTCGGCGAACTACGCGACGAGTTCCGGATCAGCGGTGTCATCGCCGCCCTCCACGGCAGCACCTTCGGTGTCGGCCTCATCGTCGCCGGACTGCTCGGCGTCCGCCTTGTCGACCTCGTCGGGCGGCGGACGGCCCTCATGACCAGTGCCGCGATGCTCACGGCCGGAGTCGTCCTGTTCTGCATCGGTCCGGTGTGGCCGGTCACTCTCGCCGGGACGGCACTGTCCGGCCTCGGCGGCGCCTTCCTCGTGATGGTCATGCCCAGCCTGATCAGCGACCACCACGGAGAACACCGCGCCGAGGCGTTCGCGGCTGTCAACGGTGCACCGGGGGTCACCGGCCTTCTCTTCTCGTTGGTCATCGGCGCGTCACTCTCCGCCGGTTGGTCGTGGCGACCCCCGTACCTCGTGCTCACCGGACTCGCCGGCCTCGGTCTCGCCGTGGTCGCTCTGCCCGTCCGCGTGCCCGAGGCACGGCGAGACGCCCGGTTCTCCCTCAGGCCGATGACGCAGGGCTGGGTCCTCGTCCCGTGGCTGCACATCGTCACCGCCGTCGTGGCCGAGTTCTCGCTCGGCATCTGGGCCGTCACCTACCTCGCCGAGGTGGGCGGGGCGAGTCCCGGCGCGGCCGCCATCCTCGCGAGTGGCTTCGGCATCGGCATGTTCACGATCCGCCTCGCCATCCCCCACGTGCTCCGGCTCGTCGGCGACGCTGCCGTCTCACTGTCGTTCGTCGTGTTCGGTCTCGGCACCCTGCTCATGTGCTTCGGCCCCTCGCTGTGGGTGAAGGTCGTGGGCGTCGCACTGGGCGGTTTCGCTGGCGGACCGCTGTACCCGCTCACGGTCGACCGCTTCTACGCCCGGACCCACCACCGCCTCGACTCGGTCACCCTCGGCGCCTACTGCTCGCTCGCCAGTGGTGCTGCCGTCACGTTCGGTCCGCTCGTGATGGGCGTGATCGCCGACCTCGTCAGCCTCCGGTGGGCGATCCTCATGTCGACCTTCTTCGCGGTCGTCGGCGCGATCACCCAGCGTCCGCGAGACTCTCGGGCGTGACCCACCGCTCCGACCCGCGCGATCTCAAGAGCGGTCGCACCATCGGCGACCGCAACGGCTACTACGACAGCCAGAACATCGTCGTCACCGGCGAGCCCCACTCCCCCGTCTACTCGGTGATCTTCCACCACAGCGAGAACCGCGAGGGTGGTCCGGGGCTGCGCTTGCTCTCCACGGTGAGCACCGACGGTGGCCGCGTCTGGAGCGCACCGCTCGCCGTCGACTCCCCCGAGCGCCAGTCGCACGACGGCTACCAACTCGTCCAGCGACGCGGCGACGGCAGCGAGCGGATCATCCTCCTGTACGGCTGGAACCCCGGCTCGCAGTACCCCGAGGGATCCGACCCGTCGCTCACGCCGCTCAAGCGCACCGACATGCAGCTCGACGAGGGCTACTGGATCACGACATCCGACGATGGCGGCCGGACCTGGAGCTCTGAGCGGCACCTCGTCCCTGTCCGCCGCACCGCCATCGATCGGAGGAATCCGTGGGGTGGCACCACGATGGGCATGTTCCTGTGCGACAAGCCGCAGGTCATCGACGGCGCCGTGTACAGCGCGTTCCAGAAGACGGTCGATGGCGCAGGCGAGACTCCCGGCAGCGAGGTGTTCGTCCTCCGTAGTCGCGACCTCCTCGCCGTCGACGACCTGTCGACGGCCACCTGGGAGACGCTGCCCCTCGGTGAGCACGGACTGACGGCACCGGGTGGCGAACTCTCGCTCGGCGAGGAGCCGCACGTCCTCGCCGTCGACGACGCCACGCCCGGGCGGCTGTTCTGTCTGTGGCGCGCCGAGACCGGTCGACTCGCCGCCACCTACTCCGGCGACGGCGGCGAGACCTGGGACCCACCGTTCTGGCTCACCCACGAGGGTCGCCCGCTCGACGCCGGCGGCGTTCAGGAGATGCGCAACCCACGTGGCTCGATCACGCCGTTCCGACTGCGACCGTCCGCTCCCGGAGCGCCCTCCGAGTTCGTGATGCTGTACTACAACAACGGCCGCACCGACCGGCTCGGGTACGTCGGCCGCCGCGTGTACTGGCTCACCCACGGCCGGTCGACCCCCGACGGTCACATCGAGTGGAGCCAGCCCGAGATCGCCCTCTACTGGGACGGCACGGGCTTCGAGGATCGGCCCGAGTGGAACCCCGACTGGGCGATCGTCGACGGGCCCGGGTATCCCGACTTCGCCGAGCTGGCCGACGGCACGGTGGTGTTCGTGGAGTCGAACAAACTCGCGGTCCGCTTCCACCAGATCGACCGCGGCCTCCTCACGTTGCTCCGTCGCCAGCACGCGGTCCGCGTATCGGATGGCCTCGCCGACGATGCGTGGGTGCTCGACACCACCAGCGACGGCCCTCACCGCTCGGCGGTCCTCACCGACCTTCGCTCGGGTGGCGGGTTCTCGATCTCGATCACACTGCGCGCCGACGCTGCACCCGATACCGATGCGGCACTCGTCCACGCCCTCTCGAACGTCACGGCCGCACTCGGCGAGGAGCCCACCACGGCGCGGATCCACAAGGGATACGTCGTATCGCTCACCTCGGCGGGGCAGGTCGGGCTTCGTGTCACCGACGGATACGGAACCGGCTTCGAGCACACCACCACCCACGCAGGTGGTTTGTGCGACGGCGCCGAGCACGTCGTGACCTTCATCGTCGACGGCGGACCGAAGGTCGTCAGCGTGGTGATCGACGAACGCCTCGACGACGGAGGCGACGTCGCTCCACAGGGCTGGGCGTTCGTGCCGGCCGCCCTCGGCGAGGTGGGTGGGGCCGAGGTCGACGTCCGGTCGCCGATCGTCACCCGCCTGCGGGTCGCCGACCGCGCCCTGACCACCACCGAGGCGATCTCGCTCGCCCGCCACTGAGGCTCTCCCCACAACTCACGTTCCCACGGCCCCGGGCGGTTATTGACAGCATCAATACCCTGCTACTGTCGGGTGTATCGCCCGGTCGGAGCGGGTGCCCAGCGAGACGAGGTCGTGCATGAAGGTCGGAGCGTTCTTCTTCGGCGGTGTCGAGATGACGGATGCGGGCGCCGGCGCCCCCAACCCGATGGACCGTCGCTTCTCCAACGAGCAGTGCTGGGACGCGACCATCAAGTACATCGACGCCGCGGTCGAGGCCGACCGCCTCGGGTACGACTCGTTCTGGACCACCGAGCACCACTTCCAGTACGAGGGCTACGAGGTCATCCCGAACGGCCTGATGATCAGCACCTGGATCGCTGCCCGTACGAAGAACATCCGCCTCGGCGCGATGTTCAACGTGGCACCGCAGTGGAACGCGCTGCGCCTCGCCGAGGACTTCGCCACCCTCCACAACCTGAGTGGCGGCCGCGGTCTGCTCGGAGTCGGTCGTGGCACCGTGCCCCGCGAGATCCTCCACCTCAACGACTTCCAGGTCTCCATCGGTTCGCACGACAACCCCGACCAGGCCGCCGACGACACCAAGAACCGCGAGTACTTCGAGGAGCAGATGGACATCATCCGCCTCTCGCTCACCCAGGAGTCGTTCTCCTACAAGGGCAAGTACTTCGAGATCCCCGTCCCCGGGATCCCCGACCGCGGCACGACCGTGCAGGAGCTGACGCTCATCCCGCGGCCGCTCTACCCGTTCGAGATCTGGCAGGCGGCCACGAGCCCGGCCACCGTCGAGTACACGCCGCGTGTCAACCACGGTGCCGTCTTCTGGAACCAGAACCCGGCGTTCATCAAGCGCATGTGGGACCGCTATGGCCAGGTGCACGAGGAAGCCCACGGGCCCGGCCTCGCCACCCACGAGCAGCGCATGCTCGTGGTCAGCGTCCGTATCGAGGACACGCACGAGGAAGCCGTGCGCACCGCTCGCGACGGCCACGACGAGTTCTGGAAGTTCCTCGGACCGTACGGCTGGAGCCGTGGCTACATGGGCGACGACGGCAAGCCGGTGCGCCCTGGCCTCATTCCCTCGCTCGAGGAGTCGATGAAGCAGCGCACGATCCTCGTCGGCACCGCCGACGAGGTCGCCGAGCAGGTGCAGGAGTACAAGGACCTCCTCGGCCTCGAGCGCCTCACGCTGTTCCCCCACCTCATCGGTGACCCGTACTCGAAGGCCGTCGAGCAGATGCAGCGGTTCATGGAGGACGTCGCTCCGAAGGTGAGCTGAGTGTCGCTCGGCTCCACGATCCGCGAGTTACGGCTCGCTCACGGCTTCACCCTCGTCGCCCTCGCGGAGAGATCGGGGCTCTCGCAGCCGTTCCTGTCGCAGGTCGAGAACGACCGCGCCCGGCCGTCGGTCGACTCGCTCTACCGCATCGCCACCGCTCTCGGGACGACACCTCAGGCTCTCTTCGACGACGAGGGCTCCGACTCCCTCGGCCCGGCGACCGCGCTCCGCGACGATCCGGCGGTGCCGACCCTCGAGACCGAGGGCGAATCGGTCCGACGGATGCTGCTGCGCGGTGACGCGCCGTTCCACGTCGTCGAACTCGTGGGTCTCTCCACCGAATTCCTCGAGACCTGGGAGCACGACGGGTTCGAGGCGCTGTACGTGGTGGCCGGGCCGATCGACGTCGAGATCGGTGGAGAGGTGAGCACCCTGTCGACCGGTGACTTCGTGTCGTACCCGTCGTCACTGCCGCATCGCTATCGCTCCCCGCTCGGGTCCGCCGCGCGGGTGTTGCTCATGGAGACCCAACTCCAGCGCACCCAGCAGGGAACGCACACGGCACCCACCACCCCGCCCCCGGACACGACGGCCTAACGTTCGATTCGTGAGCACCCCGATACCGCAACCCGAGCAGCACCCGTCGGGTTACCACGTCGTCAGCCTCGATCCGTGGACCGGTCCGTGGCCCGACGACGACAAGGACGCCAACCTCAAGGCCGACGTCGCCCTCTACTCGCTGGTCGATC
Source organism: Actinomycetota bacterium (assembly GCA_041156905.1). Taxonomy (GTDB): domain Bacteria; phylum Actinomycetota; class Acidimicrobiia; order Acidimicrobiales; family Ilumatobacteraceae; genus UBA668. The sequence continues at coordinate 7,001 of JBEBDM010000069.1, forward strand.
CATTGCGCACCGTGCGCGGGCTCTCCGAGAGCACCGACATCCCCGTCGGCGCCATCGTGCGCTGGGTCCTCGCACGCTGGGCGAGCGAAGGCTCGGGTGGCCTGCTCGAACTCGGCCCGACGCTCACGCGCCGACTGAAGTCGGTCTACGTCGAGGCCGAGGAGGCCGGCACCGACGAGGCCCGACTCGCGGCGTACCACCAACTGCGCCAGATGATCAGTTGGCTGAACCACCCACTCGAGCACCCCGACGTCTACGACATCTGACGCTCCCCCGCACCGACGGCCTCCTCAAGGAGTGGCTGGCGGGGTCCAGGTGAACCGTGGTGGACGCCGCTCGAGGAAGGCCGAGACACCTTCGTCAGGATCGGCCGCAGAGGCCACGGCACGTGCCCAGTGATCGGCCAGTTCGGCCGGGACCGATCCGTGTGCGAGCACGGCAGCGACCATCTCCTTGGTGGCGGCCTGGGTCAGCAACGATCGCGACACGAGGGTGGCGCAGAGCTCGTCGACCCGCGCCTCGACGCTGTCGGCGTCGTGTACCTCGTCGACGAGTCCGATCCGCAGGGCCTCGTCGGCATCGATGAGGTCCCCCGTGTACAGCAGCCGCTTGGCCGCCGGACCGAGGAGACGCACGGCCCGCTCGAGCGACGACGTCGGATAGACGATGCCGAGCTTCGACGGCGTGATGCCGAAGCGGCTGCCACGCACGGCGATGCGGATGTCGCAGTCGATGGCCAGGGCGCAGCCTCCGCCGATGACATCTCCCTGCAGCACTCCCACGACCGGCTTGGGGAGGGTCGCGAGGCGTTGCTCGGCGGCCATGTTGACGTCCATGAACGACGGCACGCCGTGCGGTCGCTCGGCGAGCAACTCGGAGATGTCGGCCCCCGCGCAGAAGTGGTCGCCGGCCCCGCGGAGGACCACCACCCGGACGTCGTCGGTGGCAGCCAACGCAGCACAGGCGTCACCGAGCCCGACCCACATGTCGTACGACATCGCGTTGCGCTTGGCCGGTCGGTCGAGGAGGATCCGACCCACCGCTCCGCGCCGGGCCGCAGTCACCACTCCTGTCGCACCCGCGGCCGACGGCGAGAGATCGGTCCAGGTTCCGTCGGGGGTGTCGGGGCGCTCCACACCCCGAGAGTACGCTCCGGACACCGCTACCCGGAGGTCTCCATGCGTCGTTCCCTCGCTCTCACCGGCATCGCCCTGCTCGCCGGCTCCTCGCTGCTCGTGTCGTGCGGCAGCGACGACGCAGCCGTGTCAGTCGGCACCGCCGCAATGACGACCGATGAGGCGGCAACGACGACGGCCGACGCAGCGATGAACACCGCCGAGTACTGCGACCTCATCAAGTCCTACGAAGCCGAGGGTGACGTCTTCGACACGCTGTTCACCGGCGCCGACACCGATGCAGCAGCGCTGAAGGCCGGGTTCGAGAAGATGGGGTCGATGATCGACGAACTGTCGGCCAAGGCCCCCACCGAGATCGAGGCCGACGTCGAGATCGTGGCAAAGGCCACCAACGCCCTGATCGACCTGCTCGCCTCCTACGACTACGACTTCATGGCGATGCTCGCCGATCCCGAGGCCAGTACCGAACTCGAGACGCTGATGGCCGGGGCCGACGTCGGCGAGGCCAGCGCCCGTCTCGACGAGTGGGGCCTCACCAACTGCGGGATCGAACCCGGCAGCTGACACCGGGCGCTCGGCCCCGCTGGCTACGATTGTCGTAGAGATTCCTACGACTTTCGGAGCCTGACATGACCTCCCTCTCCGATGACGCCCGCCGTCATCTCTGGATGCACTTCACCCGCCTCGGAGGGTTCACCGACCACGACGTCCCGGTGATCGCCCGTGGCGAGGGCTGCTACGTCGTCGACCAGAACGGCAAGCGCTATCTCGACGGTCTCTCGGGGCTGTTCACCGTGCAGGTCGGGCACGGTCGCACCGAGCTGGCCGAGGCGGCACGGGAGCAGGCCGAGACCCTCGCCTACTTCCCCGTGTGGTCGTTCGCCCACGAACCGGCCATCACCCTGGCCACCCGACTGGCCGCCGCGTCGCCCGGCGATCTCAACCGGGTCTTCTTCACCCCCACCGGTGGTGACGCCGTCGAGTCGGCGATCAAGTTCGCCCGTCAGTACTTCCGCCTGACCGGCCAGCCGCAGCGCACCAAGGTCATCTCCCGCTATCTCGCCTACCACGGCACCTCGATGGGCGCGCTCAGCCTCACGGGCGTGCCGGCGATCAAGACCCCGTTCGAGCCACTCATGCCCGGGGCCGTGAAGGTCCAGACCCCGTACCGCTACCGCTGCAACGACTGCATGAACCTCGGTGCCTGCACCCTGCGCTGCGCCGATGACCTCGCACTGCGCATCGAGATGGAGGGCCCTGACACGGTCGCCGCGGTGTTCATGGAGCCCGTCCAGAACACCGGTGGCGCCTTCACTCCGCCCGACGGCTACTGGGCACGGGTTCGCGAGATCTGCGACCACTACGGCGTCCTGCTCGTCAGCGACGAGGTCATCGCCGCGTTCGGTCGCTTCGGCGAGATGTTCGGCAGCCAGCGCTACGGCTACCAGCCCGACATGATCACGTTCGCCAAGGGTGTCACGAGCGGCTACTCACCCCTCGGTGGTCTGATGATCAGCGATCGTCTCGCCGAGCCGTTCCTCAACGACACCAACGCCTTCCTGCAGGGCCAGACGTTCGGCGCCCACCCCGTCAGTTGCGCGGTCGCCAATGCCAACCTCGACATCTTCGAGCGCGAGGACATCTGCGGGCACGTCCGCCGCAACGAGGGCCGCTTCAAGCAACTCATCGAGGGCCTGCTCGACATCCCGCTCGTCGGCGACGTCCGCGGCGACGGCTACTTCCTCGCCATCGAACTCGTCACCGACCAGGCGACGCGCGGGTACTTCACCGACGCACAGGCCGAGTGGCTGTTGCGTGGCTACCTCTCGCCCCGCCTGTACGAGGCCGGGCTCATCTGTCGTGCCGACGACCGCGGCGAGCCGGTGATCACGCTGTCACCGCCGCTCATCGCCGGTGAGGAGGAGTTCGACTTCATCGAGCGAACCCTGCGTACCGCTCTCACCGACGCCAGCCGCGAGTTCGCCGCTCGCGAGGGCCGATGAACGCCACCGCCCGGCTCGACGACACCGACCGGACGATCATCGAGCTGCTCCAGGCCGACGGACGGATGCCGTTCACGAAGGTCGCCGAGCAGGTCGGCCTGACCGAGGGTGCGATCCGCCAGCGCGTGCAGCGCCTCACCGATGCCGGGGTGATGCAGATCGTCGCCGTCACCGACCCGATGTCGCTGGGTGTGCGTCGCGTCGCGATGATCACGGCCCGTATCACGGGTGACACCGACTCCACCGCTGCTGCGCTCGCGGAGCGGCCCGAGGTCGAGTACCTCGTCGCCACCACCGGCCGCTGGGACCTCGTGTGCGAGGTCGTGTGCGACGACGACGCCCACTTGCTCCGACTGATGAACGAACTGCGAGCGAGGCCCGACATCGCGGAGGTCGAGGCCTCGATGTGTCTCACCCTCTACAAGCAGACGTTCAGCTGGGGCGCGCGATGATGAGCCGCATGAGTTCCTCCCCCTCCGTCATCCTCACGCCCGAGGTCGCCGACGCCCTCCGCGACGGCGCACCCGTCGTCGCGCTCGAGAGCACGATCATCAGCCACGGGATGCCGTACCCGGCGAACGAGGAGATGGCGCTCGAGGTCGAGTCGATCGTCCGTGCGCACGGGGCCGTTCCTGCCACGATCGCCGTGCTCGACGGTCGCTGCCACGTCGGGCTCACGGCCGACCAGGTCCACTACCTCGCCACCGTCGGCGGTGTCCACAAGGCCACGACGCGCGACCTGCCGTGGCTGGTCGCCACCGGCTCGACCGGTGCCACCACCGTCGCCGCAACGATGCGGCTCGCCGCGCTCGCCGGGATCCGCGTCTTCGCAACCGGCGGTATCGGTGGCGTACACCGCGGGGCCGAGACGAGTTTCGACATCTCGGCCGACCTCACCGAGCTCGGCGTGACGCCCGTGGCCGTGATCTCGGCCGGCGTGAAGAGCATCCTCGACATCGGGCTCACCCTCGAGCGCCTCGAGACCCTCGGCGTGCCGGTGCTCGTCAACGGCAGCGACGTCTTCCCGAGCTTCTACAGCCGCGGCAGCGACTTCGCGGCGCCGCGCCGGGTCGACGGGCCAGCGTCCATCGCCCGTGTCCTGCACGCCACCTGGCAGACGCTCGGTCTCACGTGTGGCGTCAGCATCGCCAACCCGATCCCCGTCGAGGCCGAGATCCCGGCCCACGAGATCGACGGCGTGATCGCTGCTGCCCTCGCCGAACTCGACGAGCGCGGCATCACCGGGCAGGAGGTCACTCCGTTCCTGCTCTCGAAGGTCGTCGAACGCACCGAGGGGCGCAGCCTCACGGCCAACCTCGCCCTCGTGCGCAACAACGCCTCTACGGCTGCGGAGATCGCCGTCGAGTACGCCAGACTCGCGTCATGATCTCTCGTCCGCGCCATCGGTCGCTCGCCGCCGTCATCCCCGCCCTCGTCCTCGCGATCGTTGCCGCCGGGTGCTCCAGCAGCGACGAGTCCACCTCGACCAGCGCTGCCGTCGAGACGACGGCTGCCGCCGAGTCGACCGCGGCCCCCACCACGGAGGCGGCGACCACCGACGCGCCCACCACCGAGGCACCCACCACGACCGTCGCCGCCCCCACCTACGCGGCCACCATCGACGAGCTCCTCGCCATCGGTCGCCCGATCGTGCTCGCACACACCGCCGGCGAGGACGCCTACCCGGCGAGCACGCTGTTCGGTTTCGGCGAGAGCGTGAAGGCGGGCGTCGACATGCTCGACCTCAACGTTCAACTCAGCGCTGATGGCGTGCTCGTGGTCCACCACGACGACACCGTCGACCGCGCCACCGACGGCACCGGCCTCGTGGCCGACATGACCTACGACGAGTTGTTCGCCCTCGACGACGCCTACTGGTTCACCGCCGACTGCGTGTGCACCGACCAGCCCGCGGAGGCGTACCTCTACCGCGGCATCCGGACCGGCGCCGTCGCCCCGCCCGAGGGTTACACCGCCGACGACTTCGCCATCCCCACCCTGCGCGCCGTCATCGAGCGCTGGCCCGACATCCCGCTGAACCTCGAGATCAAGGGTGAGGGCGACGTGGCCAAGGCCGCTGCCGACGTGCTCGTCGCCGAACTGCGCGAACTCGGCCGCGAGAAGGCCTCCGTCGTCGCCTCGTTCCAGGACGACATCGTCAGTTACGTCCACGAGATCGCTCCCGAGATCGAGGTCTCGCCCGGCCTCAACGTGCTCACGGCGTGGGTCCTCGAGCGCACCCCCGTGCCCGATGGAATGACCATCCTGCAGCTCCCCCCGGAGTACAGCGGCCTCGAGGTCATCACCCCCGAACTGATCGCCGATTCGACCGCGGCCGGCTACCCGATCTGGGTGTGGCCCAACGACCGGGCCCTCGAGAACCTCGAGTCGTACCGTGCGTTCCTCGACAGCGGTATCGCCGGGCTGAACATCAACTTCCCGGTCGAGGCCATCCAGGCCCTCACCGAGTACCTCGCCGCGAACTGACCGGGGCGTCGGTCCCCGTCTCCGACGACGGGCTGATTCAGCGGAACAGGTCGCGTGTCTGGTCGCGCAGCACGGGGGCGATGGTCGCCTCGTCGTCGCGCTCCCAGCGATGGCCGCGGATGATCGCCACGGGCACCCTCGACAGGTTGCCCTTCACCAGTTCGGCGGCACCGGCGAGCTCATCGGCGGTGCAGAGTGCCTGCACCTTGAACTCGTGCCCGTGTGGGTCGACCTGACCGATGTAACTGGTGATCGGTTGCATGCCGGCGATGCCGATGGCGATGTCGGTCTGGCCCTCGCGCCACGCCCGACCGAACGTGTCGGAGATGATCACGGCCACGTCGACACCGGCCTGACGCAACGCCTCGCGGATGATCCGTGCCGAGGCATCGGGGTCGAGCGGCAGGAGCACGGCACGACCGTGGGCCCCGCTCGACGACTGGTCGACGCCACTGTTCGCGCAGACGAAGCCGTGGTGGGTCTCGGTGATGAGGATCGGCCCGATCTGGCGCACGACGCGCTTGGCCTCGCGCAGCACGATCTCGGTGACCGCCGGGTCCTTCTCCCACTGCTGCGACCACTCGACCGCGAACGGCGACGGCTGCACGTCGGACAGTTCGACCACCCGACCCTCGGCCTTCGAGACGATCTTGGAGGTGACGACGAGGACGTCACCGTCGAGCAGCGGCGTCCCCTGTGCATCGGCGGCGTCGAGGAAGGCCCGGGCGAGGTCGGTTCCGGGGACGATCTCGGGCAGGCCGCCGAGACCGTGGATGCTCAGCCCACTCACGCCGGGAGGCCCGCCAGGAACTCGAGGATGGCCGCGTTGACCGGGCCGGGGTTGGTCAGGTTCGCGGCATGTGCTCCACCGACCTTGACGACGCCAGAGCAACCCACGAGTCCGGCCGCGAGCTCCTCGGCCTTGTCCATCGTGATCGCCGTGTCCTCGGTGCCGTGCACGACGAGTGCCGGACAGGTGATCTCGCCCAGACGGTCGGTGATGTCGTCACGCCCGAGCAGACAGGCACCAGCCTCGATGATGTGCTCCTTCGGACGCGCCTGCCACTTGGCGATCCAACGGGCGTTCTCCTCCGGCTCGGCGATGATGATCCCGGCCACGATCTCGGCGAGTTCGGGCACGGCGCCCACGGCGGCCCACGTGTCGATCATCTGCTGGTAGCCAGCAGCCACGTCGGCGTGCTCGGCATTGGCAGCGGTGTCGAGCAGGATCAGCCCGCGCACGCGCTCCGGTGCGGTGAGCGCCACACGCAGCGACAGGTACCCGCCCTGGCTCATGCCACCCACCACGCAACGGTCGATGCCGAGGTGGTCCATCAGGCCGAGGCAGTCGCGGGCGGAATCCCAGTAGGTGAACGGCTGACCGTCGGTCACCGTCTGGCCGAAGCAGCGCTCGTCCCAGGTGATCACGCGGTACTGGCCACGGAGGGCCTCGACCTGGTGGGCGAACATCGTGAGGTCCATGAGGAAGCCGTGTCCGAGCACCACGGCCGGGCCGTCGCCACCCGTGTCCTCGTAGTGGATGGTCTGGCCGTTGATCTGCGCTGTCGGCATGGCCCGACCGTACCACCGCCGCCCGAGCCCCTCCGAGGGCGGCCGCCCTAGAGTGACGCCATGGTCTCCGAGATCTTCGATCCCTCCGCCTGGCGCGAGGTGCCCGGCTTCTCGTTCGACGACATCACCTACCACCGTGCGATCGAGCACGGGACGGTGCGCATCGCCTTCAACCGGCCCGAGGTCCGCAACGCCTTCCGGCCTCGGACCGTCGACCAGCTGTACACGGCGCTCGACCACGCCCGGATGAGCACCGACGTCGGCTGCGTCATCCTCACTGGCAACGGCCCCTCGCCCCGCGACGGTGGCTGGGCGTTCTGCAGCGGTGGCGACCAGCGCATCCGCGGCAAGGACGGCTACAAGTACGCCGAGGGCGACACCGCCGAGAGCATCGAGCCCGGACGCGCCGGACGCCTGCACATCCTCGAGGTCCAGCGTCTCATCCGCTTCATGCCCAAGATCGTGATCTGCGTCGTCCCGGGGTGGGCGGCCGGCGGTGGTCACAGCCTGCACGTCGTGGCCGACCTCACCCTCGCCAGCCGTGAGCACGCCCGCTTCAAGCAGACCGATGCCGACGTCGCCAGCTTCGACGGCGGCTTCGGCAGTGCGTACCTCGCCCGTCAGGTGGGCCAGAAGTTCGCACGGGAGATCTTCTTCCTTGGCCGCGAGTACTCCGCTGACGACGCCCAGCGGATGGGCATGGTCAATGCCGTCGTCGACCATGCCGACCTCGAGCGCGAGGCGCTGCAGTGGGCCAAGGAGATCAACGGCAAGAGCCCCACGGCCCAGCGCATGCTCAAGTTCGCGTTCAACCTCATCGACGATGGACTCGTCGGCCAGCAGGTGTTCGCCGGTGAGGCCACCCGGCTCGCCTACGGCACCGACGAGGCGCAGGAGGGTCGCATGTCGTTCCTCGAGAAGCGCGACCCCGACTGGTCGCCGTACCCGTGGCAGTACTGATCCGCTGACACGAGCGGTCGCCGATGTCCCCGTCGTTCACCCTCGTCGACGACCCCGACGACCCGCGGCTCGCCCGATTCCGGCTCGGTGAGCGCGGGCTCACCAACCGCCTCCAGCGTCGCGACGACAGCGGTGACGGGCTGTTCATGGCCGAGGGCGACCTCGTGGTGGAGCGCGCCCTCGAGGCCGGCTGTGTCCCGGTGGCGGCCTTGGTCGACGCACAACGGCCTCCCGACGTCGCCCGTCGTCTCCAGGAGACCGTCGAGGTCTATGCCGGTGGCGAGACGATGCGGGCGGTGGTCACCCGGATGGGCATGCCGTACTCGGTGATCGCCCTCTTCGAGCGTCCACCTCGCGCCACGCTCGCCGAGCTCGCCGGCGCAACCACCCGGCTCGTCGTGTGCGAGGCCGTCGACAACCCCGTGAACGTCGGCAGCATCGTGCGCAACGCCCTCGGCCTCGGCTGGGGAGGCCTCGTCATGGACGGCACGAGCTGCGACCCGCTCGCCCGTCGCTCCATGCGGGTCTCGATGGGTCAGGCACTGGCTCTCCCCCACGCCCGTGTCGACGACGCTCCCACGGCGATCAGGAGCCTCGTCGATGCCGGATGGTCGGTGTTCGCCCTCACTCCGGCGCCGGACGCCCTGTCGCTCGACGACGTCTCGCTCGACGCCGCCCGTCACGGTCGTGTCGCACTCGTCCTCGGCTCGGAGCGATCGGGGCTCACGCCCGAGGCGATGGCCGCAGCCACTGCTCGCGTGGCGATCCCGATGCATTCGGGAGTCGACTCACTCAACGTCGCCGCCGCCAGTGCCATCGCCTGCTGGCACCTTCGGGCCAGCGACTGACCGCCGTCAGGCCTGGTTGCGCATGGCCTCGGCGGCCGGCACGAAGTAGCCCATGAGCATGTCGCGGACCTCGCCGGGCTCGGTGCACTCCTCCACGGCCGCCGCCATGTGCAGCAGCCAGTGATCGCGCTCAGTGGGCCCCACGCGGAACGGCATGTGCCGGGCGCGCAGCATCGGGTGGCCGCGCTCCTCCATGTAGGTGTGTGGTCCTCCCCAGTACTGGGCGAGGAACAGGCTCAAGCGTCGGCGGGCACCCGCCATGTCGTCGTCGGGGTACATCGGACGCAGGACGGCGTCGTTCTCGACACCGTCGTAGAAGGCGTCGACGAGCCGGTCGAAGAACGGCTGGCCGCCCACGTACTCGTACAGGGACACGCCCTCGGGCTCGGCACCCGTCGACCCTGCGTCGCTCACCGCTGCCGACCCGTCACTCGAAGCCCGGCTGCTCCCAGCCCGGGAAGATCTCGGGGAGGCCGTCGCTGACCTTGTCGGGGAACTCCGGCGCACGCTTCTCGAGGAAGCTCACGACGCCCTCGCGCGAGTCGCCGCTACGACCACGCTGCTGGATCCCGCGGGAATCCACGCGGTGCGCCTCCATCGGGTGACTCGCACCCAGCATGCGCCACAGCATCTGGCGCGTCAGGGCCACGCTCACCGGTGCCGTGTTCTCGGCGATCTCGGCAGCGATGGCTCTCGCTGCGGGCAGCAGGTCGTCGGCGGCGTGGACGGAACGAACGAGCCGACCGGAGAGCGCCTCCGATGCAGGGAAGACACGGCCCGAGTAGCACCACTCCGCGGCCTGGCTGATGCCGACGAGGCGCGGCAGGAACCAGCTCGAACAGGCCTCGGGGACGATCCCGCGACGAGCGAAGACGAACCCGAACTTGGCGTGCTCGCTCGCGAGGCGAATGTCCATCGGCAACGTCATCGTGACGCCCACGCCCACGGCCGCTCCGTTGATCGCGCCGATCACGGGCTTGGTGCACTCGAAGATCCTCAGGGTCACGAGTCCACCACCGTCGCGCGGGACTCCCTGGCGGGTCTGCACGTCGCTACCGCCGCCCTTGAAAGTGTCGCCACCGCCACTGAGATCAGCACCTGCGCAGAAACCGCGACCAGCACCCGTCACGATCACCACGCGCACGTCGTCGTCGGCATCGATGCGGTCGAAGGCATCGATCACCTCGCGCATCATCACGTTGGTGAAGGCGTTGAGCTGGTCGGGCCTGTTGAGCGTGATGGTGGCGATGTGATCGCTCACCTCGTACAGGATCTGCGAGTAGTCCATTCCCGGCACGCTACGCCGCGGGATCAGACGTCGAGGAACTTGGACGCCGCCGTGCCGGAGCCGATCGCGCCCACGAGGGCACCGACGAGGATCATCGCTCCCCACACCCACATCGGGTAACCATCGGTGACCACGAACCCCTCGAGCCCGGTCTCGGCCGGGAAGGCACGCACGCCGTTGGTCCAGTCGTTGTTGACGAACAGCATCAGCAGTCCGCCGAGGACCGCACCCGCGATGCCCTGAACGAGCCCTTCGAGCATGAACGGCAGGCGGATGAACCAGTTGGTCGCACCGACGAGTTTCATGACCTCGATCTCACGTCGTCGGGCGAACATCGCCGTGCGGATCGTGTTCCAGATCAACAACGCGGAGGCACCGAGCAGGCCGACGGCGATGAACAGGGTGCGCACGCCGAAGAACCCCTGCAACTGACCGAGGACCTCGACGGCCTGGTCGGGGGTGCTGACGTCGTAGACCTTGGGCAGGCCACGGAACGAATCCTTCAGCGACCGCAACAGGTCGCTGTTGCTCTTGTCGACCGGGACGACCTTGAAGTACGAGGGGATCTTGGGCAGCAGTCGCTGGAGCGTGTCGGGGTCGCCGGCATAGATCGTCTGGGCGACCTTCGTGGCGCAGGCCTCGTCGCAGTACTCGGCCGACGCCACGACGGTCGTGTTGCGCAGGAGTTCCTGCTGGATGACCTGGACCTGGCTGGGATCGGCGCCGTTGTTGACGTACACGATCATCTCGACGCCACCGCTCCACTGCTCGAGCTGGTTGTCGAAGCCGCGCTGGATGAGCAGGGTGAGGCCGAACAGGAGCAACGAGACCGTCGAGGTGATGACGGTGGCAGCGGTGAGCGTCTTGTTGCGCGACATGCTCGCCCACATCTCGCGCAGGACGTAGCGGACACGGGAGATCATTCGTACACGCCCCTCGACTGGTCGCGGACGATGACGCCACGATCGAGCTGGATCACGCGCTTGCGCATCTGGTTCACGATGCGCTGGTCGTGGGTCGCCATCACCACGGTGGTCCCGGTGGCGTTGATGCGATCGAGCAGCTTCATGATGCCCTCACCCGTGGCCGGGTCGAGGTTGCCGGTCGGCTCGTCGGCGAGGAGGATCAGCGGACGGTTCACGAACGCACGGGCGATCGAGACACGCTGCTGCTCACCACCCGAGAGCTGGTGCGGGAAGCGGTCTTCCTTGTCGCCGAGACCGACGAGGTCGAGCACGGCGGGCACCTGCTGGCGGATCACGTGCGCAGGACGGCCGATCACCTCGAGGGCGAACGCCACGTTCTCGAACACCGTGCGGTTCAGCAGGAGCTTGTAGTCCTGGAAGATGTTGCCCATGTTGCGACGCAGGTACGGAACCTTGTTGTCGGGCATCTCGTTGATGTTGCGGCCGGCCACCCAGACGTCGCCCGACTCGGGGCGCTCCTGGCGGTTCATGAGGCGCAGCAGCGTGCTCTTCCCCGACCCCGAAGGGCCGACGAGGAAGACGAACTCGCCCTTGGCGACGTCGAAACTGGCGTCCCGAAGGGCCGTGACCTCTGTGGAGTACGACTTCGTGACGTTCTCGAGGCGGATCAAGTGGTGCTCCTCTCGCGGACGGGGGTCACCGTACCCCAGTCACTCCGCTTCCCGGCGTCGCCAACGGAGGTATCCGACCATGAACTCGTCGATGTCACCGTCGAGGATCGTCTCGACCTGGCTGCTCTCGACCTCGGTACGCAGGTCCTTCACCATCTGGTACGGCTGCAGGACGTAGGAACGGATCTGGCTGCCCCAGCCCACCTGGGCCTGGCGACCGGCGATGCGGTCGAGTTCGGCCTGGCGCTCCTCCTCGATCTGGGCGGCGACCATCGCCTTGAGACGGTTCATCGCCTTCTCGCGGTTCTGGAGCTGGCTGCGCTCTTCCTGGCTGCTCGCCACGAGACCCGTGGGTTCGTGGATGAGGCGAACCGCCGACGAGGTCTTGTTGACGTGCTGACCACCGGCGCCGCTGGCCCGGAAGACCTCCATCCGCACGTCGCTCTCGTTGATCTCGACGTCGGGGTCGTCCATGACCGGCCACACCTGCACGGCGGCGAAGCTCGTCTGGCGGCGACCCTGGTTGTCGAAGGGGCTGATCCGCACCAGGCGATGCGTGCCGCGCTCGCTGGTCATCAGGCCGTAGGCGTAGCGACCGGTGAGGGTGAACTCCGCCGACAACAGACCGGCCTCGGTGCCCTCGCTGAGCTCGTCGACCTCGAGGGTGAAGCCACGACGCTCGGCCCAACGCGAGTACATGCGGAGCAGGATCTCGCTCCAGTCCTGGGCGTCGACGCCACCGTCCTTGGCGTTGATGCGCACGATGCAGTCGGCCTCGTCGTGCTCACCGGTGAACAGGCTGCGCAGGTCGAGCTCGTCGAGGCGCACGCTGATCGAGTCGACCGCCGACTGGATGTCGGCCTCCTGCGAGGCGTCGTCGATCTCACGGGCCATCTCGTGGAGCAGGTCGGCATCCTCGAGGTCGCCGTGGAGGCGATCGAAGGTCTCGATGTCACCCTTGACGTTGGCGTACTCGGCGTTGACCCGCTTGGCGAGTTCCTGGTCGTCCCAGAGGTCGGGGCGTGCCACCTCGAACTCGAGCTCGGAGAGCCGGGCGCGGTTCGAGGGGATCTTGAGGTACCCCTCTGCCTCGCCGAGACGGCGGTGGAGTTCCTTGAGGTCGTCGGAGAAGTCGCGCATGGTGCCTCAGGCCGTCGTGGCGCCGTGGCACTGCTTGAACTTCTTGCCACTCCCGCACGGGCACGGGGCGTTGCGCGGGGTCTTGGCCCACGCGTCGTTCACGACGGTCTGCTGCTTGGTGGGCGCCGGTGCAGCGGCCTGCGACGGCGCCGACGGGACCTGGCCGGGCAGCGGCTGAGGGCGCAGCGTCGGAGCGTTCTCGCTGCTCGTCTGCTGGATGTTCTGGACCGCCGGGGCCGGGGCGTCCTTGCGGACGACCTGCACGTGCATGACGTACTTGACGAAGTCCTGGGCGATGCCCTTCATCAGCGAGCCGAACATCTCGAAGCCTTCGCGCTGCCACTCGGTGAGCGGGTCCTTCTGGCCCATCGCACGCAGGTTGATGCCCTCCTGGAGATAATCCATCTCCTCGAGGTGCTCGCGCCAGCGCTGGTCGATGATCCGCAGCATCACCTGACGCTCGACGTCGCGCATCACGACGGGCGTGAGCTCGGTCTCGCGGCGCTCGTAGAAGGCCTTCGCGTCGGCCATCACGAGGTCGAAGATGTCGTCGGCATCGTCGAGCTCGCTGAGCTGCTCGACGGAGATCTCGTTGGGCCAGAAGGTCCGGAGTTCCTTCACGAGCCCCTCGAGGTCCCACTCGTCGGCCGCCTCGCTGACGCAGTGCACGTCGATGAGAGCATCGACGGCGTCGGACAGGTAGTCCATGGCCGCGACCTTGAGGTCGGCGCCCTCGAGGATCTGGTCACGACGCGCGTAGATCACCTTGCGCTGCTCGTTCATCACCTCGTCGTACTTGAGGACGTTCTTGCGGATCTCGGCGTTGCGCTGCTCGACAGTGGTCTGCGCACGCTCGATGGCCTTCGTGACCATCTTGGCCTCGATCGCCTCGTCGTCGGGGAGGGCACGGCCCATCACCCAGCTGAGGGCACCGGTCGCGAACAGACGCATCAGCTCGTCGTCGAGGCTCAGGTAGAACCGGCTCTCACCGGGGTCTCCCTGACGGCCCGAACGGCCACGCAACTGGTTGTCGATACGACGGCTGTCGTGGCGCTCGGTACCGAGGACGTACAGACCACCGAGGTCGCGGACCCGGTCGCCCTCCTCGGCACACTGGACCTTGTGCTGCGCCAGCAACTCGGCGTACCGGGCCATCGCCGCTGTGCGGGCGGTACGGAACTCCTCGGGCATCTCGTCGAGCGGCACCGGGAGGGTGAACTCGTCGACCATGACGTCGGGGTCGTGGCCTTCCTTGAGCACGTCGCGACGCGCCATTCCCTCGGGATTGCCGCCGAGGAGGATGTCGACGCCTCGACCGGCCATGTTGGTGGCGACGGTGACGGCGCCGAGGCGGCCGGCCTGGGCGACGATGGTCGCCTCACGCGTGTGCTGCTTGGCGTTGAGGACCTCGTGCACGACGCCACGCTTGGACAGCTGGCGCGAGAGGTACTCGCTCTTCTCGACACTGATCGTGCCGACGAGGACGGGCTGGCCCTTCTCGTGGCGCTCGACGATGTCCTCGACGACGGCGGCGTACTTGCCGACCTCGCTCTTGTAGATCAGGTCGGCCTGGTCGACGCGGATCACCTGACGGTTCGTCGGGATCGGGACGACCTGCAGCTCGTAGGTGTTGCCGAGCTCGGCGGCCTCGGTCTGGGCCGTACCCGTCATGCCGGCGAGCTTGTCGTACATGCGGAAGTAGTTCTGTAGCGTGATCGTCGCGAGGGTCTGGTTCTCCTCCTTGATCTTCACGCCCTCCTTCGCCTCGACCGCCTGGTGGATGCCCTCGCTCCAGCGACGACCCTCGAGGACGCGACCGGTGAACTCGTCGACGATCTTCACCTCGCCGTTCTGGACGATGTAGTCCTTGTCGCGCTTGTAGAGCTCCTTGGCCTTGAGCGCGACCGACAGCTGGTGGACGAGGTTCTGCTGGACCTCGTCGTAGAGGTTCTCGATGTCGAGCGCCTGCTCGACCTTCTCGATGCCGGCCTCGAGCGGGACGACGACCCGCTTGTCCTCCTCCACCTCGTAGTCGACGTCGCGGCGCAGGGCGCGCACGATGCTGGCGAAGCGGTAGTAGAGCTTGGCGGCGTCGGCCACCCGGCCGCTGATGATGAGCGGGGTGCGGGCCTCGTCGATGAGGATGCTGTCGACCTCGTCGACGATGGCGAAGTAGTGGCCGCGCTGCACCTTCTCGGCCAGCGTGCCCGCCATGTTGTCGCGCAGGTAGTCGAAGCCGAACTCGTTGTTGGTGCCGTAGGTGATGTCGGCGGCGTAGTTGCGACGCTTCTCGGCGGGCCGGTCGTTGGCGCCGGGCACCACGAGGCCGACCTCGAGGCCGAGGAAGTTGTGGATGCGACCCATCCACTCGGCATGGAACCGCGCCAGGTAGTCGTTCACGGTGATCACGTGGACCCCGCGACCGGTGAGCCCGTTCAGGTAGGCGGGAAGGGTGCTGACGAGGGTCTTGCCCTCGCCGGTCTTCATCTCGGCGACCCAACCGAAGTGGAGGGCCGCGCCACCCATCATCTGGACGTCGAAGTGACGCTGGCCGATGACTCGCCCCGCACCCTCACGGACCACGGCGAAGGCCTCCACGAGCAGCTCGTCGAGCGACTCCCCACGCTCGAGGCGCTGGCGGAATTCGGCGGTCTTGGCGCGCAGGGCATCGTCGCTGAGTGAGCGCATCGACGACTCGAGGGCGTTGATGTCGGGGACCAGGCCCTCCAGGGCCTTCAGCTTCTTGCCTTCACCGGCCCGGAGGATGCGATCGAGGATGCTCATGCAGCATCCGAGCCTACCGGCGGGGCGTCGCTCCCCGTGGTCGGCAGGCCACGCACGAGGGTTCGCACGGGCGATCGCCCAGCAGCAAGACTCTCGTCCCATGTCCCGCGAGGTCGATTCCGTGATCTTCGACGTCGGAGGCGTGCTGGCCCGCACGGGCCGCCACTCCGACTTCACCAGCCGATTCCCGGGGGCCGACCCCGATGTCGTCGCCCGGATCATGCTCGGCGACTACGGAGCCGACGACGACCACCCGTGGCACCGCCTCGAGCGGGGCGAGATCAGCTTCGACGAAGTCCGGCGGCTCAACAAGATCGCCCTCGAGAAGGCCGGCATCGTGATGCCTCCCCCACCTCCCGAGGGCTCGCGCGAGGCGTTCTCTTTCGAACTCAACCCGCCCGTGGTCGAGTTGGTCCACGAACTGCGGACGGCAGGCCTCCGGCTGGGCGTGCTCACCAACAACATCCGTGAGTTCCGGCCGATGTGGCGTTCGATGCTCGACTTCGACGACCTCTTCGACGACGTCGTCGACAGCCACGAGGTCGGACTGCGCAAGCCGAACCCGGCGATCTACCGACTCGCCCTCGAACGTCTGGGTGCTCAGGCCGAGCGCACCGTGTTCCTCGACGACGTGACGTCGAACGTCGAGGCGGCGATCTCGGTGGGGATGCGTGCCGTCGTGGTCGACGTCGACCCCGCCGAGGCCGTGGCGACCGTGCGCCGCTGGGCCGGCATCGGCGGCTGAGCCCGGCGGGCCACGGGGGTCGCGGCAGCGGCCATGCACACGACCGACCCGACACC
>JBEBDM010000070.1:0-4133 GCA_041156905.1 Actinomycetota bacterium
GTTCGAATCGGCATCGGCCGGCGTCTCGTGCGCCACACCGGGCAAATCGCTGGCTGACCAGACGACGGGCGCATCGGCATCACTCACGACTCCCGACACCCGCCTGACCTCGACGCCGTACATCGGGGCCGTACAGCGCACGTGCAGCCCGAGCGCCTCCCCCGGCGCCACGCTCAACCGCGACCCGTAGGCCTCGACCGCATCGAAGTGGGTGAACTCATCGACCATCCACCCATCCAATCACCCCCACCCCACCGATCTCGGCGCAGATCGTCCCGGATTCCGGAACTATGCGTACCGAGATCTTGGGTTGGGGTCGGTTCAGGAGACCGGCGAGAGGTGACGCAGGGCGACTGCCGAGTACACGGCCATGCCCTGGACCATCGTCGACTCGTCGAACACCACGCGGTTGGAGTGGTTCGGCGCAGCCGAGAGGAAGTCGCTCTCGAGCGGGGTTCCGCCGAGGAACATCATCGAGCCAGGAATCCGGTTGAGCACGTAGCTGAAGTCCTCGGCACCCATGACCGGGTTCGGCATCTCGATCACGTGCTGGTTGCCCAGCACCTCGCGGGCGACGCCGAGCGCGAACTGCGCCCCGTCCTTGTCGTTCACCGTGACGGGATAGCCCTCGGAGAACTCAACTCGGGCCTCAGCGTCGTGGGCGGCAGCGATGCCTTCCGCCACGCGCTTGATGCCACTGAGCACCTTGGCGCGGGTGCGTTCGCTCACGGCGCGGATCGTTCCCTCGATCACCGCCGTCTCGGGGATGATGTTGTTCGTCGTTCCGGCCGAGATGCGACCGACCGTCACCACCGACGGATCGAACACGTCGATGCTGCGCGTCACCATCGTTTGCAGCGCCTGCACGATCTCACACGCCACAGGAATCGGGTCGAGAGCGTTGTGCGGCTGGCTCGCATGTCCACCACGGCCGATGATCGTGATCTGCATGCGATCGGCCGAGGCCATCATCGGTCCACCCTTGCAGGCGATGAAGCCGGTGGGAAGGTTCGACGTGATGTGCAGGGCGTAGGCGCCGGTCACGGGCGAGGCGCTGCCGTCGGAGCGGGCACCGAGTTCGAGCAGGCCCTCCTCGAGCATGAACTTCGCGCCAGCGAAACCCTCCTCACCTGGCTGGAACATGAACAGCACCCGGCCGGGGATCTGGTCACGACGAGCCGAGAGGAGCTTGGCAGCACCCACCAGCATCGCCGTGTGCGTGTCGTGTCCGCAGGCGTGCATCGCCGTCTCGATGCGCGACTCGAACTCGAGGTCGGTGTCCTCGTGCAGCGGGAGTGCGTCCATGTCGCCACGCAGCAGCACGGTCGGACCGGGCTTCCCACCTTCGAGCACAGCGGCGATCCCACTCGTGGTCTCGTGCAGGGTGATGTCGAGCGGCAACCCCTCCAGCGCTCCCAGCACGTTCTCCCGGGTGATCGGAAGATCGTTGCCGAGCTCGGGCCACTGGTGAAGCGTGCGGCGCAGCGCCACCGTCTCGTCGAGGAGGTCGCGGGCTTCGTCCTGCAGGGTGGAGAGTTCCATGGGCGGATGCTATTCACTGTGAATAGCGGCGATGACAACCGCCAGCCAGTGGGGAGGGATCGTGGGCAGCGGAGACGAACTCGTCGACTGGATCGACGACGACGGCAACGTCATCGCCGTGGTCACCCGACGCGAGATGCGCGCTCGACGGCTCCTCCACCGAGCCGTGTCGATCGCCGTGTTCTCGACCGATGGCCAGCTCCTCGTACACCGGCGCGCCGACACCAAGGACGTCTGGCCAGGTCAGTGGGACATGGCCGCCGGCGGCGTTGTGGCGGCCGGCGAGGATGACGGGACGGCGGCGGTGCGCGAACTCTCCGAGGAACTCGGGATCACCGTCGACCTCGATCGGATGGAGTCACTCGGTACCGCACGCTTCGACGACGACGCGGTCTCACTGCTCGGACGTGGCTACTGGTGCGTCCACGACGGACCGTTCGAGTTCACCGACGGTGAGATCAGCGAAGTCCGATGGGTGACCCGCAGCGCGCTCACCCAGCTCATGGCCCAGCAGCGCTTCGTCCCCGACAACCTCACGCTTCTCCTGCCACGCCTCGAATCGCTCCCCACCACCACCTGGCACCCCTGAAGGCCCGACCCTCCCAAGATCTCGGTACGCATAGTTCCGGAATCCGGGACGATCTGCGCCGAGATCGGTGGGGTGGGGGTCAGTCGAGGGTGCGGCGGCCTTCGAGGGCTCGGCCGAGGGTGAGCTCGTCGGCGTACTCGAGGTCGCCGCCGACGGGGAGCCCGCTGGCGATCCGAGAGACGCGCACACCGAACGGCTTGAGCATCCGGGCGAGATACATCGCGGTGACCTCGCCCTCGGTGTTCGGGTTCGTGCAGAGGATGACCTCCTCCACCGCCTCGGGCTCGAGGCGGGTGAAGAGCTCCTTCATCTTCAACTGCTCGGGTCCTATGCCCTCGAGCGGGTTCATGGCCCCGAGCAGCACGTGGTAGCGGCCTCGGAACTCACCCGTCTTCTCGATGGCAACGATGTCGCGCGACTCCTCCACCACACACAGCACGCTGGAATCGCGACGCTCGTCGGAGCAGATCGGGCACAACTCGGCCTCGGCCACGTTCCAGCAGCGAGCGCAGAACCGCACCCTCGCCTTCGCGTCGGTGATCGCCACGGCGAGGCGGGCGACGTCGTCGGCCGGGATCTTGAGGAGATGGAAGGCGATGCGCTGGGCCGACTTCGGCCCCACGCCAGGCAGGCGTCCGAGTTCGTCGATGAGCGTCTGGACGGGCTGGGTGTAGACGGCCACGTGCTACTCGTCCACGAAGCTCGAGCCGGGGAAGGCCTGGAGCAACTTGTCGTCGGTGGTCTGCACCGACTCGGGCGGGACGTCGACGAGTTCGGCGACGTCGATCTCCTCCTCCTCGGCCACGGTCGGCGGCGGCGCGGGAGGAGCGGCGACCTGCTCGGAGAGAGGGAGATCGTCGAGAGCGACGGCACCGTCGACGACGAGATGCACGGGGACGGCCGCACCCACGGCCTTCTGGACGAGGGCCTCGAGTTCCTTCACCACCTGCTGGCACTTCTGACGATGTGCGTCGTTCGGGGCGGCGACCACCACGGCACCATCGCGGGCACCAACGAGCTTGGTCGCGGCGAACATCGCACGCGAGAGGCCCTTCAGCCCCGGCGTGATCTCGGTGGTCCAGACAGCGGCGGCACGAGCAGCCGGGTCGCCACCACTCGCGGCTGCCGGCGCGGGGGCTGGCGCAGGAGCGGGAGTCGGCGGGGGTGATGCCGGGGCCGGAGCAGCGGGGGCAGCCACCGGGGCCGCCGGTGTGGGGGCCGACTCGGCGGCGGGGGCCGCGGCGGGAGCGGTAGCCGGAGATGCAGGTGCCGGCGCAGCCGCTGGAGCCGGAGCGGGCGCGGCGGACGCCGGCGCCGAACTGCGCGCCCGACCACCGAGCTGGGCACGGCCGGTGGCCGGGTCGACAGGGGCGGGGCGTGCAGGGGCGGCGGCACCCGACGCCACCTGTGCCTCGAGCCGCTCGATGCGGTCGAGCAGGGTCGAGATGTCGACGCTCGACGCCTCGTGGGTGAGTTGCACCAACGCCACTTCGAGCAGCAGACGGGTATCGGGCGCATGGCGCATCTCGACGAGCGTCTCGCCCACGCGCTCGATGGCCCGCACCAACGCCGCCGCGCCGAGGCGCTGAGCGAGGCGAGCGACTTCCTCGGCGCGCTGTGCCGGCAGCTGCACGAGCTCGGGGGCCATCAGCGAGAGGAAGCAGTCGCGCAGGTGGCGCACGATGTCGTCGGCGAGCGTGCGCGGATCGCGGCCCTGCTGGACGGCAAAGGCGACGACCGTGAGTGCCCGGCCCGGATCGTGCTCGATGAAGGCCTCGACGAACTCGTCGATCGGCACCGAGTCGAGTGACGAGCCGCCGCCCGACGCCACGAGCTCGAGGGCCGACACCGTGTCGCGGGCGGAGCCACCGCCCTGACGGAGCACCGCCTGGAGCGCTGCGTCGTCGATGTCGATCCCGGCGTCACCCGCCAACCACTTGATGTGCGACTCCATCACGTCCATCGGCAGCAGGTGGAACTGCAGGTGCTGTGTGCGGCTGCG
>JBEBDM010000071.1:0-3232 GCA_041156905.1 Actinomycetota bacterium
TGACGGGTTGGGCCCAGAACTCCGACGCCGGGTCCTTCCTCCAGGCCCCGCTCGACGAGGCCGCCGAGCGTCTCGCGGCCATCCTCCGCGAGGAGAACGCCGACGTCCTCACCTGCTACGACTGGCACGGAGGGTATGGGCACCCCGATCACATCAAGGTCCACCAGGTCGGACACCGCGCCGCGGAACTCGCGGGCACGCGTCGGGTCGTCGAGGCGACCATGAACCGTGACGCGTTCGCCCGTCTGGTCGCGATGGCGCGCGAGTCGGGCATGGAGACCGGCGCGGACGAGGATGACTTCGACCCGACGGCACCCGCCGATGACGGCAACCCGTTCGGCTCGACAGAGGCCGAGATCAGCCTCGCCGTCGACGTGAGTGCCTACGTCGCCCGCAAGCGCGAGTCGATCCGCTGCCACGCCAGCCAGATCACCGACTCCGGCTTCTTCGCCAAGATGCCCGACGAGGCGTTCGCGATGGCGTTCGGGACGGAGTGGTTCATCGTGCCGGGTGCCGACCACGCGCTGCGCCCTGGCTGGCTGTTCGAGTGATCACCGTCCGGCTCGTCCGACATGGTCGGGCTGCCGCAGGGTGGGACGTCGATCCCGACCCGGCGCTCGACGAACTCGGCCGGTCGCAGGCCGACGACGTGTGTGCCGCGCTCGCGACGCTCCCGCGTGCGGACGTCGTCTCGAGTCCGTTGCGGCGCTGCCGTGAGACCTCGGCGCCCCTGTGCGCCGCCTGGGGAGTCGACGCACGGATCGTGCCCGCGGTGGCGGAGATCCCGTCGCCCGAGGGTGTGGCGATGGCCGACCGTGTCGTCTGGCTGCGCGAGGTGATGGCGGGGGAGTGGTCGGCGCTCGAGGGGCGCTACACCGACTACCGCGACGGAGTCGTGGCCGCGATCCGTTCGCTCCGTTCCGACACCGTGGTCTTCAGTCACTTCGTCGCGATCAACGCAGTGATCGGAGCGGCGACCGGAGACGATCGGATGGTGATCCGTAGCCTCGACAACTGCTCAGTCACCGTCGTCGAGGTCGGCGCTGACGGATCGCTGCGGCTCGTCGAGGGCGGCCACGAGGCCGACACCCTGATCCGCTGAACCGCTCGGCCGGCTCCGGTCGGGCAGACTGGATGGATGACCTCCCGTCTCGCCGCTCTCGTGTTGGGCACCTCTCTCGTCTCGGCCACGGTGCTCGGCGCCTGTGGCGGTGACGATGCGTCGACGGCGAACCCGACGACGACCTCGGGTCTCGTCGCCGTGACGACCACGACCGTCGCTCCCACGACGACCTCGAGTACCACGACGACCTCGACGTCGACCACGAGCACGACCACGACGATCCCCGTGCCGCAGGGTCTGGAGCTGCGCGCCGACGGACTCGGCGACGCGCTCTTCGGGGCGGCGCCCGACGACGTGGTGGCCTACGTCGAGGCCGTGCTCGGCGCGCCGACGGCCGATTCCGGTTGGGTCGATCCGGTGGCGACGGCGATCCCGTGCACCGGTACGGCGGTGCGCTTCGTGACCTGGCACGACCTGACCCTGCAGTTCACCGACGAGTCGTCGCTGGTGACCGGACTGCGTCACTTCGTGTCGTACACCTACGGCCCTGCTGCGGACCCGACGATGCCCGACCCGTACGGGCTGCCGACCGAGGGTGGAGCGACCCTCGGTGTGACCCTCGATGCACTGCGGGAAGCCCACTCGGGTACCGAGGTGTCGCCGGGTGACGACGTGGTCGGACCGAACTTCGTGATCGAGGAAGGACTCCGCGGGTTCCTCACCGGGACCAACGGTGGGTCGCTCGTGATCTCCTTCGTGGGTGGTCAGGCATGCGGCGAGTAGCCTGCGACTGATGTTCGCCGGAGCGCTCGAGACCACCAAGGAGATCCATCAGGGCTGGGCCTGGGTGGTCGTGATCGGCAACGCGCTCGCGGGTCTGTGGGCGCTCGGTGCCAACTGGCTCCCGGTGCTGCGCTCGCGTGCGCTGTGGTGGTTCATCGGCATCGCCGAGTCGACCGTGTTCGTGCAGGTGCTCCTCGGGGCGCTGCTCGTGGGCAAGTACAAGGTGCCGCTCCCGCAGTTCCACGCCTTCTACGGCTTCGTGGGGATCATCGCGGTCGCGATCATCTACTCGTACCGGTTCCAGATGAGGCACCGGCTGTACCTGCTGTACGGGCTCGGCAGCCTGTTCGTGATGGGCCTCGGCATCCGCGCCATGCTCATCGCCACCGGCGGCTGAGCGCGCCAGCCTCACCAGCCGACCCCACCGGTCGACCCGGTGTCGGCCGGCGAGAGTCGGTCGGTGTCAGAGCGAGGCGCTGAGCGACGCCAGCTGCTGGCGCAGCGCGTCGGGGAGCTTCTCGCCGAACTGGGCGAAGTGGGCCTCGATCTGCGGGATCGCGGCCTTCCAGCCATCGGAGTCGACCGAGAGCAGTTCCTGGAGATCGGCATCGCTGACGTCGAGGCCTCCGAGGTCGAGTGCGCCGGCGGCCGGGAGGTCGCCGATGGCCGTGCGGACGGCGTCGGCCGAACCTGCCACCCGCTCGAACACCCACTTCAGCACGCGGCTGTTCTCGCCGTAGCCGGGCCACAAGAAGCGGCCGTTGTCGTCACGGCGGAACCAGTTGACGAAGAAGATCTTCGGCAGCTTGTCGGCCGACGTCGAGGCTCCCACGCGGAGCCAGTGGGCGAAGTAGTCGGCCATGTTGTAGCCGCAGAAGGGGAGCATGGCCATCGGGTCGAAGCGGAGGTTGCCCACGGCGCCCTGCTGGGCGGCGGTGGTCTCGCTGGCCATGATGCTGCCGAGGAACACGCCGTGCTCCCAGTCGAAGGCCTGGGTGACGAGCGGGACCGTGGTGCGACGGCGACCGCCGAACAGGATGGCGCTGATCGGCACGCCGGCCGGGTCCTGCCACTCGTCAGCGATGCTCGGGCACTGCGCGGCCGGGGCGGTGAAGCGGGCGTTCGGGTGGGCGGCGGGCGACTCGACCTCGGGGGTCCAGGCGTTCCCCTTCCAGTCGGTGGCGCGGGCCGGCTTGTCGTCGCTCATGCCCTCCCACCAGACGTCGCCGTCGGGGGTGAGCGCGGTATTCGTGAAGATGCAGTTACCCCAGAGGCTGTGCATCGCGTTGGCGTTCGTGTCCCAGCCGGTGCCGGGAGCCACGCCGAAGAATCCGGCCTCGGGGTTGATGGCGTAGAGCTGGCCGTCGGCGCCGAACTTCATCCAGC
>JBEBDM010000072.1:0-4199 GCA_041156905.1 Actinomycetota bacterium
TCCGTGGTGGCTTCCTCGGCGTCAGCCTGTTCTTCGTGCTCAGCGGGATGCTGATGGCCCAGGTGGTCCTGCGCGACGCCGAGCGTTCCGAGGGACGGGTGGCGGCCGGCCCGTACCTCGCTCGCCGGGTGCGCCGCCTCGTTCCGGCCTCGGCCGCCGTCACCCTCGCTGCCGTGCTCCTCGCCCTCCCCTCGTGGTCGGCGTGGCCGGGCCTGCAACCCGGCGACGTCTGGGCCGCCCTCACGGGGGCCATGAACTGGCACGTCATCGATCTCGGCAGCGCCCAGGTCCTGCGCGGTCTCGGGCCCCTCGGCCCCTACTGGTCGCTGGCCGTGGAGTGGCAGTTCTACGTCCTTCTGATCGTCGTGTGCCTCGTCAGGGTCGGGAGCCTCCGGGCGCGGCTGTGGTCACTCGCCGCCGTGACGGTCATCGGGGGCACCCTCCTGCAGTTGTTCGGCGGCGGTGACGGCTTCGTCCGCGAGTTCGCCACCGACCGACGGCTGGTCGAACTCGGGGTCGGCGTCGCCCTCGGTCTCCTCGTCCGCCACGGACAGGTCCCGATCGTCGGCCCCGTCGTCGGACGCGTCGCCACCCTCGTGCTGCTCGGCCTCGTCGCGTTCGTCGACTTCGACCCGCCGTGGTTGCTCCACGGTGGTTTCGGCCTCGTCGCCGTCCTCGCGGCCGTGATGATCATCTCCGCTCGTGAGACCGGCCCGCTCCGGCGCCTGTGGTCGTCACCGCCCCTCGTCACCCTCGGCCGCGACAGCTACTCGCTCTATCTCGTCCACTGGCCCGTCGGCCAGCTGCTGACCCGACACCTCGATCTCCACCCTGCGGTGTTCGTCGTGATCGCCGTCGCCGTGACACTCATCGTCGGCGTGGTCCTCGCCCGCGCCGTGGAGCGCCCCGCCCAGCAGCTCTCCTTCACGCCCCGTACGACGCTCGCCATCGGTGTCGTCATCACCCTCGGCATCGGACTCGCCGGCGAACTGCTCCTCGCCTGACCACGAGTCGGTGCCGGTAACTCCGGCCGTCTGGACATAGGCTGCGCCGCCGTGAGCGTCGGTGTCGTCATCCCCTGTTACAACGAGGCACGACGCCTCGACGCCGACGAGGTCCGCCGTCTGGCGACGTCCCTCCCGCATGGTTCGGGAATCCTCCTCGTCGACGACGGGTCCACCGATGCGACGGGCGACCTCCTCGCCTCGATCGCTGCGTCGACTCCGTCGGTCTCGGTGCTCACCCAGTCACGCAACCAGGGCAAGGCCGAGGCCGTTCGCGTCGGAATGCTCGCCCTGCTCGACGCCGGGCACGGCGTGGTGGGATTCGCCGACGCCGACTTCGCCACGCCGGTCGGTGAGATCACCCGGCTCGCGTCGATCTGCGAGCAGGGCCCCGATCTCGCCGTGCTCGGCTCCCGTGTCGCGATCCTCGGCCATCGCATCCAGCGCACGGCGTTCCGCCACTACACCGGACGCGTCTTCGGCACGATCGGCAGCATCGTCCTGCGCTTCCCGGTCTACGACACCCAGTGCGGGGCGAAGTTCTTCCGTGCCGAGCCCACCGTGCGGCGGGCGCTCGGCGTTCCCTTCACCAGCCGCTGGTCGTTCGACGTCGAACTCCTCGGCCGACTGGCCACCCCGGAGAACGGCATGGTCGAGCGCCTGCGCGAGATCCCGCTGCAGGAGTGGAACCACGTCGGCGACTCCAAGCTCACCCTCGGTAGTTCGCTGCGAGCCACTGCCGACCTGTGGGCCGTGCGCCGCGCCCTGCGGCGCTGGCACACGTCGGCCTGATCAATCGGCCGGGGCGAGCACCAACGCCACCGGCAGACCGTCAGGGCCTTCTGCCCCGGCGACGATCTCCTCACCCTCGGCGAGGTCGACGGCCTCCTGCCCCACGACGAGGCGCAGCACCCACTCCTCGTCACCGGTGGCCCGCCGGCTCTCCCCGACCTGCCGGATCCAGCCTTCGTCGCCGAGGCGGAGCGGTTGGTCGTTGCCGAACAGCACGGCGAAGACCGGCCCGCTGTAGGGCTCGGCGAACCAGAGGCTGGTCTCGTCGAACCGGGTCGGGCCGGGGAGCACCACGGTCTCCAGTTGGTCGACGAGCGACCGCACGGCCTCGTTCGACCCACGTGTGGCCGACGGGCCCTGGTCGATCTCGTACGGGACCACCGACCACACCACGAGTGCGGCCATCGCGACCGCCGTCCCGGAGAGGACCGCACGCGACGACACGCGCCCACGCTCGGACAACCAGCCGGCGAACTCACCGGCCAGGACGACGCTGCACACGATGGCGATAGGCCAGAGCCAGCGAGCCTGGTGCGGTGCCAGACCGAGCACGTTCGCCGGCATGCGGACCGCGGTGAACCAGGCCAGCAGCAGAGCAGTGAGGGCGATCAGCGCCGATGACCGCATGGCCAGGTCGAGTCGCTGTGACGATCGCCTCCACGTGTACGCCAGCAGGGCGACCACGCAGATGAGGGCCACGGCCGCGATCCAGAACGGCGCGACACCGGCAGGCTGGAGGGATCCGTCCGACCCGAACGGGGTGGCAGGGATCGAGCGGTCGAACGACGGTCGCAGCCACCACGGGGGCAGCGCCACGACCTCGGCCGTGATCCGGGTCCCGAGCGAGGCGCCGATCGGCTCTGCTCCCGAGCCGAGGGTCCGCACGACACGGGAGAGGTTGCCCTCACCCACACCCGCGAACTGCTCCCACACGGCCTGGCTCCACGCCACGACCAGCACGACGGATGCGGGCCAGTGGGCAACGAGCAGCGGCTCACCGTTGGCACGACGGGCGAGCACGCACGACACCAGCGCGACGGCCCACAGGCCGAGCATGAGGTAGGCGAAGCTGAGGTGGGCACCCATCACCATGCTGCCGAGACCCACGGCCCACGCTGCCGATGACGGTCGACCCGATGCCCACGAGGCACACGCGACCAGCACCGCGAGGAACGGCAGCAGCAGGTTGTGCGGCTGCCACGGCTCGACGAGCAACTCGCTGCCGATCGTCCAGGCGAGCCCGGTCGCCGCGAGCGAGGCAGCCACACGTCCACGCTCCCCGGCGAGGAGCTCGCCCTGCCGAACAGCGACAGTGGCGCCCAGGATCCCGACGAACGCCGAGCCGAGCACCGACCCCGCCACCAGACCGAACGGACGGGCAAGGAGACCGAGTAGCTCGAAGTGCAGCGGTAGCGGGTTGTTCAGGTCGACACCCAACTGCTTGGAGGCCGAGGTCCAGGTCCCGAACCACGGATGGTCCGACGTGAACACGTCCTGTGCCCGGAGGATGATCAGGCCGTCGTCGCCGAGCGGCATGCGGTTCCTGGCGAACGCGTGCACCACGGCCACGACGATGACGAGCACGGGCGCGGTGAACGCAGCGATCCGACGGACGAGGGCGTTGTCGATCACGAGGCATCCACCGTTCCGGGCGGCACCACGAACACGGCCGCCTCGACACCGAGCACGAGCATCTCCGACAGGCGTCGCTCGACGTCGGCAGGGACGCGTGGGTCGATCGAGAGGCCGAACAGGTTGAGGTCGATCATCTCGACGAGATCGTCGAGACCCGCCTCGCGGAGACGGTCGATCGACTCCGACCGCAGACGTTCGAACACCTCCCGTTCCGAGTCCGTACGTGGGTCGTAGGCCGCCACCTCGACCACGTCGACACGGCTCCTCCACTCCTCGAGGTACGAGCCGGTGACGAGCACGACCTCCGCCGTGACCGCAGGATCTGCCGGATCGATGGTCCGCTGTGGGGTCATCGGCACGCGGTACGTCGTCGTGGCACGGGCATCGATCCCGAGCCGTTCGAGTTCGCTCACCAGTCCGTACGACTGCGACCCGAAGTACGCCGCATCCCGGAACCGCACCAGGTAGGTGCCCTCTGCCCCGTCCTCGGCCGGACCCACCCCGTCAAGGAGCATCAGTGCCGTCCGGTCGGCGAGGAACGCGAGTGTCTCGGAGAGTTGCGGCTCGGGCGGCTCTGCGCGCACGGCGTCGATCGTCGACATCGTCAGCGCTCCGACGGCCGCGGCGAGCGCCGCAGCGGAGACGGCCCACATCGGTCGACGCCCGACCGGATGCCCGTTGCTGCGTTCGCGCAGCGCCACCACGAAGGTGAAGACGATCGACAGGAGTGCGAGCAGTCCGATGACCCACACCCACAGAACGAGGTAG
>JBEBDM010000073.1:0-3346 GCA_041156905.1 Actinomycetota bacterium
CCAAGAAGATGGTCCCGCAGCGCAGCGGCAAGATCATCAACATCTGCTCGATGTTCTCGTTCCTCGGCGGCCGCTGGTCGTCGGCGTACGCCGCCACCAAGCACGGCATCGCCGGCCTCACCAAGGCCTACTGCGACGAGCTCGCGATGCACAACATCCAGGTCAACGGCATCGCCCCCGGCTACTACGCCACGGCGATCACCACCCAGACCCGCAGCAACCCGGTCACCAACCAGCGCGTGCTCGACCACATCCCCGCCGAGCGTTGGGGCGAGCCGTACGACCTCATGGGCACCGTGGTGTTCCTCGCCAGTCGGGCCTCCGACTACGTCAACGGCCACGTGCTCTGCGTCGACGGCGGCTATCTCGTCCGATGACGGGGCCGTACCTCGTCGGGGTCGATTGCGGCACGCAGTCGGCGAAGGTCGTCGTCTACGACGCGGCCGGACGCGTGGCGGGCCGTGGCCAGCGGGTGCTGCGACCGATGGAACGACCGCGTCATGGCGTGGCCGTGCACCCCGACGACGACATCTGGGACGCGATCTGCGAGGCGAGCCGCACGGCGATGGCCCACTTCGTGTCGGGCGGCGGGTCAGCGGCCGAGATCGTCGGCGTCGGGATCTGCCCGATCCGCTGCTGCAAGACGTTCCTGCGTGCCGATGGTTCGCTCGCCGAGCCGGTCGTGAGCTGGATGGACGACCGCGCCTACCAGCCCTACGTGTGCCCCGAGCCCGACGCCGTGTACGCCACCACGCTCTCCGGGTACGTGGCGCACCGCTTCACCGGCGAGTTCCGCGACACGGCAGCGAACAACATCCTCATCCAGTTCCCGATCGACACCGACACCTGGGAGTGGAGCGACGACGAGTCGATCTACCCGGGCCTCGGCGTGCGGCGCGAGCAGCTCTTCGAACTGCAGATGCCGGGCGACGTGATCGGCCCGCTCACCGCTGCCGCGGCGACGGCCACCGGGCTCCCGGTGGGGATCCCGGTCGTGCAGACCGCCAACGACAAGGCCGTCGAGATGCTCGGCACCGGTTCGCTGGGCGACACGACCGCTCTCGTCTCGCTCGGGACCTACATCGCCGCGATGGTCCACGGCTCGCACAACCACGCCTCGCCGTCGAACTTCTGGACGAACTTCGCGTGCGTGCCGCACCGCTACCTGTACGAGAGCGGGGGAGTGCGCCGCGGGATGTGGACGCTCTCGTGGTTCCTCGATCTTCTCGGGCCCGAGATGGCGAGTGCTGCTGCCGCCGAGGGGATCGGCCGCGAGGAGTACCTCGAGCGTGAGGCCGTGCTCGCCCCCGCGGGGAGCGACGGCCTGCTGACGGTGCTCGACTGGCTCGCCCCCACCGACAAGCCGTATCGCAAGGGCTCGATGCTCGGGTTCGACGCCCGCCACGGTCGTGGTCACGTCTACCGCTCGATCATGGAGGCGATCGCGATGACGATGAAGCACCACGTCGACGCGATGGCGGGGGAACTGGGCATCGTGCTCGACGAGATCGTCGTGAGCGGCGGCGGCTCGAACAGCCCGCTGTTCATGCAGGTGTTCGCCGACGTGTTCGGCATCACCGCCTCGCGCACCGTGGGTGCTGGCGGTGCGAGCCTCGGAGCAGCGATGTGCGCCGCCTACGCGACCGGCGTGCACCCCTCGATCGAGGAGGCCTCGGCGCGGATGGCCCCCTCCCGCGAGACCTTTGCCCCCGACCTCACCCACACCGAGCTCTACCGCCGGGTGAACGACGACGTCTACCAGCACGTCCGTGAGCGCACCGACCAGCTCTTCGAGACCGCCTACCCGCTCTTCCACTGACCGACCCGACCGACGACCGACCCGTTTCGACCACTTCGACCACCCAGACAGGACCGACCATGCCGACCACACCCGCCGCCATCATCCAGCACATGACCTCGATCGTCGGTGCTGATCGCGTGAACACCGACGAGGCCGAGCTGCGTCGTTCCAGCGTCGACAACTTCCGCAAGTTGCAGAACATCTTCGACGTGCACACGATGCGGCTCCCCGTCGCGATCGTCCACGTGCGTACCACCGACGAGGTGGCCAAGGTGCTCGCCTACGCCAACGAGAACCAGGTCAACATCGTGCCCCGCACCGGTGGAACGGCCACCGAGGGCGGCCTCGAGAGTGGCGCCGAGAACTCGATCGTCGTCGACGGCGGCCTGATGAACCAGATCATCTCGGTCGACCCGTACAACATGCAGGCCACCGTCCAGGCGGGCGTGCCGCTGCAGGTGCTGGAGGACCGCGTGCGTGAGCACGGCCTCACCACCGGCCACTCGCCGCAGTCAAAGCCGATCGCCAGCATGGGCGGCCTCGTGGCCACCCGCAGCATCGGTCAGTTCTCGACGCTCTACGGCGGGATCGAGGACATGGTCGTCGGCTGCGAGGTCGTCTTCCCCGGTGGACAGGTGTCGCGCATCAAGAACGTGCCGCGTCGTGCGGCCGGCCCTGACATCCGCCACGTGGTCATCGGTAACGAGGGAGCACTCTGCTACATCACCGAGGTCACGGTGAAGCTGTTCCCGTACCAGCCGGAGAACCACCGCTTCATGGGCTGGACGCTCAAGACCATGCCGGTGGGCTTCGAGGCCCTCCGCGAGGTCATGGTCGCCGGCTACCACCCGTCGGTCGCCCGTCTGTACGACTACGAGGATGGCCAGCTGCATTTCTCGCACTTTGCCAAGCCCGACGAGTGCATCCTTCTGTTCATGGCCGAGGGCAACGCCGGGATCACGAAGGCGACCGAGGAGGGCATCCGCGAGATCGTCGCCAAGTACCCCGAGTGCCAGCCGGTCGACTCGGCGCTGATCGAGGAGTGGTTCAACGACCTCGTGTGGGGCCCCGACAAGGTGACCCGCGAGGACGAGCGCATCCGCACGACGCGCAACGTCAACCGCACGACCGAGATCTCGGCCGACTGGAGCAGCATCGGGAAGATCTACGACGCCGTGATCCCGCGCATCCGTGCCGAGATCAAGGGCATCACCCTGCTGGGCGGTCACTCGTCGCACAGCTACATCAACGGTACGAACATGTACTTCAACTACTTCTACGACCTCATCGACTGTGAGCCGGAGGAGGAGAACGACAAGTACTACTTCCCGATCATCTCGATCATCGTCGAGGAGACGCTGCGGTATGGCGGCTCGATCGTCCACCACCACGGCATCGGCAAGGCCCGTGCCCGCTGGGTGGAGGCCGAGTACGGCACGTCGTTCCCGATGCTGCGGGCCCTCAAGGACGCCTACGACCCGCGCGGCATCATGAACGCCGGCACCATCTTCCCCACCTGACCCCAACCCCACCGATCTCGGCGCG
>JBEBDM010000074.1:0-4886 GCA_041156905.1 Actinomycetota bacterium
TGCAGTCGGCTGCACTCGCACACCTCGCGAACGTCGACCCCTCGCTTCCCGTCCCCCGAGTGGTCGCTCCGCTCACTCCCGGCGCTCACGGCCTCGCCGAGCACGACGGTCACCTCGTGCGCGCCGTCTCGCACCTGCCCGGAACGCCCTACGCCGACGTGGCTCACACGCCCGCGCTGCGCCGCTCGCTCGGCGAGACGATGGGACGCCTCTCCCACGCACTTCAGGGCTTCGGACACGCCGCTGCCCACCAGCCCGACTTCCTCTGGAACCTCGACAACGCCGCAGCCCTCCGCCCGTGGGTCGCCGACATCGTCGACCCCGCTGACCGGGCAGTCGTCGAGTCGGCGTTCACCCGCTGGGAGCAGCGCGTCGCTCCCCTGCTGCCCACGCTGCGCGCCGCCGTGGTCCATCACGACGCCAACGACCGCAACGTGCTGGTCGAGGACGATCGGGTCAGTGGCATCATCGACTTCGGTGACATGGTGTGGGCCCGACAGGTCAACGAACTCGCCGTCACGCTGGCCTACGCGCTGATGGACGTCCCCGACGTCGTGGCGGCCGCTCGCGATCTCATCGGCGGTTACACCTCTCGGTTCACCCTCACCGACGACGAACTCTCCGTCGTGTTCGACATCGCCGCCACCCGCCTGGCCATGAGCGTGTGCATCTCGTCGCACCGCGCCCGCGAGTTCCCCGACAACGAATACCTGCTCGTCTCGCAGGCTCCGGCCCTCCGCCTCCTGCGCCGACTCATGTCGATGCGGCCGCAGTTCCTCCACTTCGTGGCGAGGGCCGCTGCCGGGCTCGAGCCCGTGCCCACCCACGACGCCGTCGTGACCTGGCTGCGCTCCCCCGCCTACCGGCCTGCCGACATCCTCCCGTTCCCGCTCGATACAGCCGGGCGGATCGTCGTCAGCCTCGCCGACGGTGCCCCGGCGACCGCCATCACCGACCCGCACGAGTCGTGGGCGTGGATGCAGCAGCAGATGGCCGAGCACGACGCCGTGGTGGCGATCGGCCGCTACGACGAGGACCGCGCCTGCTACGCCGGTGAGCAGTTCGTCACCGATGCTCCCGAGATGCGTTCGGTGCACATCGGGATCGACCTGTTCGTCGAGGCCGAGACCCCGCTGCACGCGGTGCTCCCCGGGACCGTCGAGACGGTGGTCGACAACGACATGCCGTACGACTACGGCCCGACAGTGATCCTGCGTCACGCCACCGACGACGGCACGCCGTTCTGGGTCCTCTACGGACACCTCTCGCGGCGCACGCTCACGACCGTGCAACCCGGCCAGCAGGTCGCGGCGGGTGACGTGGTCGCCTACATCGGCGCACCCGAGGTCAACGGCGGCTGGGCACCCCACGTCCACGTGCAGATCATCACCGACCTCATGGCCGACCCCGTCGCCGGACCCGACGGCAACTTCGAGGGTGCGGGTGAGCCGAGCCGCATGGACGTCTGGCACTCGATCGCACCCGACACCAACCTCCTGCTCCGCCTCGCACCCGAGACGTTCGACGAGGAGCCCGGCCTCGAACCTGCGGCGCTGCTCGAGCGTCGCCGGCACGACCTCGGACCGTCGCTGAGCGTCAGCTACCGCAAGCCGCTCACGATCGTCCGCGGCACGGGAACGTGGCTCGTCGACCACACCGGCCGCCATCACCTCGACTGCGTCAACAACGTCTGCCACGTGGGCCACGCGCATCCGCACGTCGTCGATGCCATCGCCCGCCAGGCTGCGGTCCTCAACACGAACACCCGCTACCTGCACCGCACGATCCTCGATTACGCCGAACGACTCGCTGGACTCTTCCCCGACCCGCTGAGCGTCGTGTACCTCGTCAACTCGGGCAGCGAGGCCAACGAGCTCGCACTGCGCATCGCCCGCACTGTCACCGCACGGCGCGACGTCATCGCCGTCGACTGGGGGTACCACGGCAACACCGGTGGCCTCGTCGACATCAGCGCCTACAAGTTCAACCGTAAGGGTGGACAGGGCAAGCCCGACGGAACGCACATCGCCCCGCTCCCCGACCCGTACCGCGGCGCCCACGGATCCGACGTGCGCGCCTACGCGGCGTCGATCGCCGACATGCCTCCTGCCGCGGCGTTCATCGCCGAGAGCATCAGCGGTTGCGGTGGACAGGTGGTCTTCCCCGACGGCTATCTCACCGAGGCCCACCGTCTCGCACGCGCCAACGGTGCGCTGTGCATCGCCGACGAGGTCCAGGTCGGTTTCGGTCGCGTCGGCTCGCACATGTGGGCGTTCGAGACCCAGGGCGTCGTGCCCGACATCGTCACGCTGGGCAAGCCGATCGGCAATGGTCACCCGCTCGGCGCCGTCGTCACCACTCCCGAGATCGCGGCGGCGTTCGCCAACGGGATGGAGTGGTTCAACACCTTCGGCGGCAATCCGGTGAGCTGCGCAGCCGGCACGGCCGTGCTCGACGTGATCGAGGACGAGGGACTCCAGGCCAACGCACTGCGGACGGGTGATCACCTCCTCGGCCGCTTCCGGTCGCTCGCGGAGGGACACGAGTGCATCGGCGACGTGCGAGGCCTCGGCCTCTATCTCGGTGTCGATCTCGTCACCGATCGAGCGACGAAGGAACCGGCCACCGCACTCGCGTCCGACGTCGCCAACACCCTGCGTGGCCTCGGTGTTCTCGTCAGCACCGATGGTCCGGCCGACAACGTGCTGAAGATCAAGCCGCCGATCGTGTTCGACGTCACGCACGCCGATCTGCTCGCCGACGCACTGTCACACACTCTCCGCGCGATTCGGCCGTAGGCTTGCACGTCCCCCTCACGCAGGTCAGCCGACAGCGGTTCGTTGCGTGTGCCCATGTGGCGACAGAGAGCAGGCAACGAACATGTCCGACAACCAGACCAATCCCGAGGATCATCACGACGAGCAGGCGGCCGACCAGCCGACCGAACAACACGAGGCCCAGCCGGCCGAGAAGCACACGGAGCAGCAGGCCGAGGCGCCTGCCGAGCAGCCGGTCGCCGGTTTCGCCGCACTCGGCCTGAAGGCCGAGATCCTCGCCTCCCTCGAGGCCCTCGGGTACGAGGAGCCCACCCCCATCCAGCGCGAGACCATCCCGC
Organism: Actinomycetota bacterium; assembly: GCA_041156905.1. Taxonomy (GTDB): domain Bacteria; phylum Actinomycetota; class Acidimicrobiia; order Acidimicrobiales; family Ilumatobacteraceae; genus UBA668. The sequence continues at coordinate 3,116 of JBEBDM010000074.1, forward strand.
ACCTCGTTGCCGGCAAGGACCTCGTCGGCCAGGCCGCCACCGGTACCGGCAAGACGGCTGCGTTCGCCCTCCCGGCGCTCGAACTCGTCAACGGCCCGGCCCGCAACGCCCCGGTCGCCATCGTCCTGACACCGACCCGCGAGCTCGCGATGCAGGTCGGCGAGGCCTTCTTCCGCTACGGCAAGGACCTCGGCGTGAAGTGCGTGCCCGTCTACGGCGGTCAGCCGATCTTCCGTCAGCTCCAGGCCCTCGACCGCGGCGTGCACATCGTCGTCGGCACTCCGGGCCGCGTGCTCGACCACATCGGTCGCGGTTCACTCCCGCTCGACGCCATCAAGATGGTCGTGCTCGACGAGGCCGACGAGATGCTCGACATGGGCTTCGCCGACGACATCGAGAGCATCCTCGATGCACTCCCCGACGATCGCCAGACCGTGATGTTCTCGGCCACCATGCCGCCGCGCATCAACGCCATCGCCAAGAAGCACCTCACCGATCCGGTGCGCATCACCGTCACCCGCGGCGACACGCAGGCGAGCAAGGGCAAGGTGCGCCAGGTCGCCTACATCGTGCAGCGTGCCCACAAGCCGGCCGCTCTCGGTCGTGTGCTCGACATCGAGGCCCCGGGTGGCGCGTTGGTGTTCTGCCGCACGCGTACCGAGGTCGACGAGCTCACCGAGACGATGAACGCCCGCGGCTACCGCGCCGAGGCACTCCACGGTGGCATGGACCAGGCCCAGCGCGACCGCGTGATGGGGCGTCTCCGCGACGGCACGGCCGAGCTCCTCGTCGCCACCGACGTCGCCGCCCGCGGCCTCGACGTCGACACGCTCACCCACGTCGTCAACTACGACGTCCCGTCGGCGCCCGAGAGCTACGTGCACCGCATCGGCCGTGTGGGCCGCGCCGGTCGTGAGGGCGTCGCCATCACCCTCGCCGAGCCGCGCGAGCAGCGCTTGCTCAAGAACATCGAGCACCTCATCAAGCAGTCGATCGAGATCCAGAAGGTGCCGAGCATCTCCGATCTCCGCACGGCCCAGCTCGGCCAGACGATCGAGTCGGTGCGCGAGTCGCTCGGCGCCGACGACCTCGACGAGTACTACCCGGTCCTCAACGCCCTGCTGTCGGAGGCCGACCACCGCAGCATCGCCCTCGCCGCGATCCGCCTCTTCCACGTGGCGGCCGGCAACACCGTCGACGAGCACGAGATCCCCGATTTCGTGCCGCGCCCCGACCGCCCGAAGTTCGAGCGCGACGACCGCGGTGGCCGCGTCCGCGACTCGGGTGGCGCCCCGCAGGCCGGTACAGGGTTCGTGTACCTCAGCGTCGGCCGTAAGGCCGGCGTGCGCCCCAACGACCTCGTCGGAGCGATCGCCAACCAGAGCGGTCTCACCGGCCGCGAAATCGGCCCGATCCGCATCACCGACGCCTACTCGGTGGTCGGCGTGCCCGAGGGCCGCGTCGACCAGGTGATCGACTCGCTCCGCGACGCCGTGATCCGCGGCAAGTACGCACAGGTGCGTCGCTACGTCGACAAGGGCGGCCCCGACGCCGCCCCGCGCCCGCACCGTGGCCAGGGACCTCGTGGCCCGGAGTCGCGCGGTTCTGACTCCCGCGGATCCGACTCACGCGGTTACGACAACCGCGGCAAGGGTGGTTCGTTCAGGGACGGGAAGCCGCGTCGTGGTGATGCACCTGGGGGCGGCCCGAGGCGGTGAGCACCAGCCGGCCCTCGACGAAGAGGTCGGCTCCGCTCAACGGAACGGTGGTC
>JBEBDM010000075.1:0-6118 GCA_041156905.1 Actinomycetota bacterium
CGATCGCGCTCCTCGGGGTCGGCGACGACTCGTCGCTTCCAGAGGCCGAGCGGCGTCGTCGCGAACGGATGCGCGAGGGCGCAGCGGGGGTCACCGGCTATGCCTGTGACGGCCGTGTGCGCATGGCTGCGTTCACGCTCTCCGGGCGGCTGTTCATCACCGATCTCGTCGCTGGTGTCGTCGATGGCGGCGCTCGCGAACTCGACGTCGACGGGCCCGTGTTCGACCCCGTCCCCGACCCGCTCGGTACACAGGTCGCGTACGTGTGCGGGCCCTCGCTACGCGTCGCCGCGCTCGACGGCACGAGTCGCGTCGTCGCGGCCGAACCCACCGACGACAACGGCCTCGTCACCTGGGGCTCGGCCGAGTTCGTCGCCGCCGAGGAGATGGGCCGACACCGTGGCTTCTGGTGGAGCCCGGACGGCACCCGCCTCGCGGTCTGCCGGGTCGACAACTCGCCCGTGCCGACCTGGTGGATCGCCGACCCGGCGAACCCCGACCGCGAGCCGACGGCCGTGCGCTACCCGGCCGCCGGGACGGCCAACGCCGACGTCAGTCTCCACGTCGTGGATGCCGCCGGAACGGGTGGTGCTCCGCTCGCGATCACCTGGGACCGCGACGCGTACCCGTACCTCGCCACCGTGTCGTGGCCGCGTCCCGACACGATCCTGCTGTCGGTGCAGTCGCGCGACCAGCGCCGTCTCCGGGTGCTCACCGCCGACCCGAGCACGGGAGCCACGCAGGTCCTTGCCGAGGACTCCGACGAGGCATGGGTCGAGCTCGTCCCGGGCACCCCCGCCCTGGCTCCGTCGGGGGCACTCGTCCGCTGCACCGATGCTCCCGGTCATCGTGCACTTGTCGTCGGCAGCATCGTCGTGTCGCCCCCCGATGTGCAGGTGCGGGCGGTGCTGGCGGTCCTCGGGACGACCGACTCCAGCGACGAGGTGATCGTGGCCGGCAATCCGCTCGACGACGCCAGTGTGATGCACGCCTACCGCTGTCGACCCGGCGCACCGGCCGAGCGACTCACGGACGGTGATGCCATCCACGGTGTCACGGCAGGGGGCGCCACCCTCGTCGTGCGCAGGGCCACCCTCGATGCACCGGGCGCGGTCACCACCGTGTCGGTCCCGGGGAGCGCACCTGTCGTGCTCGACTCGTACCTCGCCACCCCGCTCGTGCGACCTGCGGTCCACCTGCGTCGCTACGGAGCCCGCTCACTGGCGACCGCCGTCCTGCTCCCCGAGGGCCACGACGGCTCGCCCCTCCCCGTGCTGCTCGACCCGTACGGAGGTCCGCACGCCCAGCGCGTCGTGCGTTCGTCGAACGCCCATCTCACGTCGCAGTGGTTCGCCGACCAGGGCTTCGCCGTCGTCGTCACCGACGGCCGCGGCACACCCGGGCGCGGGGCCGCATGGGAACGCGCCGTCCACCTCGACCTTGCCACGTCGGTGCTCGACGACCAGGTCGACGCTCTCCAGGCCGCAGCCGACGAGTTCCCGCTCGACCTCACCCGGGTCGGCATCCGCGGCTGGAGCTTCGGCGGGTACCTCGCGGCCCTCGCCGTGATCCGCAGGCCCGACGTCTTCCACGCTGCCGTCGCCGGCGCACCCGTCACCGAGTGGCGTCTCTACGACACGCACTACACCGAGCGGTACCTCGGCGACCCGTCGAGCAAGCCAGGCCCGTACGACGCCACGAGCCTCGTCACCGAGGCGGCCCGCCTCACGCGTCCGCTCCTGCTGGTGCACGGCCTCGCCGACGACAACGTGGTCGCCGCGCACACACTGCAGCTGTCGAGCGCCCTGCTGGCCGCCGGACGCCCTCACGAGGTGCTCCCGCTCGTCGGTGTCACGCACATGACACCGCAGGAGGTCGTGGCCGAGAACCTCCTCCTGCACCAGCTCGAGTTCCTCCGCCGTCACCTCGCCTGAGACGAGACCCGGTCAGGCCCGGTCAGGTCCGGTCAGTCACTGTCCCGGTCGGGCCGGGAACGGCTCACACGCCGGAGCGCGGCAGACGGCCCGACACGATCCGGTCGAGCCCCGCGAGGTCGGGCGTGACGCTCACGTCGACGAGGCCCGCCTCCTCCATCAGCCCCGACACGGCGGCGCCGAGACCCGACCCGATCTCGACCATCAGCCAGCCGCCCGGACGGAGCCAGCCCGGCGCTCCGCCCACGATGGCGCGCAGGTCGCGCAGCCCGTCGCCGCCACCGAAGAGCGCCGTGTGCGGCTCCCAGTCGCGGACACCCGCGTCGAGCGCCGGATCGTCGTCGGCGACGTACGGGGGATTGGAGACCACGAGGTGCAGCAGCCCGCGCATGTCGCCGGGCAAGGCGTCGAACCAGGCGCCGTGCGCGAAGCGCGCACCGGCTCCGGCCATCCCGATCCCCCCGAGGTTCGCCCTCGCCACGTCGAGGGCATCGAGCGAGACGTCGGTCATCCAGACCTCTGCCGCGCCACGCGGCAACTCGGCGAGCAGCGACAGACCCACCGCACCGCTCCCCGTCCCGAGGTCGGCGCAGTACCACGGCGAACCCGGGTCGCGGTCGAGGCCGCGCACGGCGGCGATGGCCCTCTCGACGAGGAGCTCGGTCTCGGGCCGCGGGATCAACACACGCCCGTCGACCATCAGGTCGAGTCGACGGAACGACCAGTGCCCGAGCACGTACTGGATCGGCTCACCGGCCCGCAGCCGAGCCGTCATCGCATCGAGGTGCGCCACCGAGCGCTCGGTGGCGGGATCGTCGAGGAGGGCGTCGAACTCGTCGTCGAACGCACCGCTCGCCTCCTCGCAGAGCCAGCGACCCTGCGGCTGGCCGAACTCCGCCGACGCCTCGGCCCGCAGGACGCGCCACGTGAGCGTTCCGTCGTCGCTCATTCCTGTCCTGCCAGTTGCCTCGCTCGCTGTTCGGTCGTGAGGGCGTCGACGACCTCGTCGAGATCGCCCGCCAGCACGTCGGCGAGCCGGTAGATCGTGAAGCCGATGCGGTGATCGGTGATCCGGTTCTCCTTGAAGTTGTAGGTGCGGATCTTCTCGCCGCGCCCACCACCACCCACCTGCGAGCGACGCTCGGCCGACATCGCCGCGTTCTGCTCCTCCTCGGCGAGACGCATGAGGCGCGAACGCAGCACGGTCATCGCCCGGAGACGGTTCTGCAACTGGCTGCGCTCGTCCTGCATCGTCACGACGATGCCCGTCGGACGATGCGTGATGCGCACCGCCGAATCGGTCGTGTTCACGTGCTGGCCACCAGCGCCACTGCTGCGGTACACGTCGACGTCGAGGTCCTTGTCGTCGATCTGGACGTCGATCTCCTCGGCCTCGGGGAGCACCAGCACGGTCGCCGACGACGTGTGGATCCGACCCTGGCTCTCGGTCACCGGCACACGCTGGACGCGGTGCGTGCCACCCTCGAACTTCATGCGGCCCCACGCCGTGTCGCCGCGCACCACCATCGTGACCTGGTTCAGGCCACCGAGGTCGCTGCGGTCCTCCGAGAGGACCTCGACCTGCCAGCCGTGTCGCGAGGCGAAGCCGCGGTACATGTCGTACAGGTCGCGGGCGAACAGGTTGGCCTCCTCGCCACCCTCGGCGCCACGGATCTCGACGATGACCGCACGACCGTCGTTGGGGTCGCGGGGCAGCATCAACAACTTCAGTTCCTCGGCCAGTGCGGCGACATCGTCGTCGGCCGCACGCACCTCGTCGCGCCAGGCGGCCTTGTCGCCGTCGTCGGCAGCAGCGAGCACCTCACGCGCCGCCTCGGCGTCGGCCACACGGGAGCGATACCGACGGATGCAGTCGACCACCGGCGTCAGGTCCTTGTAGCGGCGGGTGATGTCGCGCAGCCGGGCCTGGTCGGAACCGAGGTCGGGGTCGCCGAGGCTCGCCTCCAACGAGACGAACTCGTCCTCCACGGCCTGCAGTCGATCGAACACCGGCGTCAGGCTACGGGCACGGTGACGATGCGGACCGGCCGCTCCACGAGCGCGGCCAGTCGGTGCTGGAGGTCGATCGCGTCGCGCGGGGGCAGCACGACCATTGCACTCGGGAGATCGCTCGCCGCAAGGACGTCGACGGTGAACGGCACGACATCGAGATCGACGCCCACGCTGCAGACCACCGCGACGTCGGTTCCATCGACCGTCGCGACGGCGGCACACGGGGTGGCGTCCTTCAGGCTGGTACGGGGCACCGGCGGCGACACCGCACGCACGGCGCTCGCCCCGAGCAGCCCCGGGTCGGCGATGAGCCGCGTCCGGAGGAGTCGCTCGCCCGCGAGCCGCGACAGCGGGTGGCCCTGGACGTCGCCGCGTCGGTGGCCGCGCACGACCGTGACCACCTCGGCGAGCGCCTCCGCCGTCGGGCGGCCGCCGTGGAGCATCAGGAAGGCCTCGCGGTCGTGTGCACCCACTCCGACCTCGAGTCGGGTGACACCGAGGGCGGGATCGTCCACGACCCTGCAGACCTCGAGCCCGTCGACCTCGCCGGCCACGACGCCGTGCTCGTGCACGACCTCCGCTCCCGCATCGAGGATGACCTGTTCGAACGCACGGTGCTCAGCGCTCACGGACGGCTCCACCAGTAGGGGCTCGGCGACGGCCGGGAGCAGCACGCGCCCGTCGGCGTGAAAGACCTCGACGGGGAAACCGAGCCCACCCGCACGCCGCGCCAGTAGTCCGGTCGACGCCTCGGCGATCAGGCACAGCCGCTCGGCACCGGCCCTCATCGCCCAACCAAGGGCCCCACCGAGCACCCTGTGTGGGGTCTCGTCGGCGAGGACCCATGCCGTGGTCCCGACCGTCAGCGCCGCCCCACCGGGGAACGGAGCCGGCTCGACGACGACCCCGGCGTCACCCAGGTGATCACGCACCAAGGCCGCCAGCTTCACGGCGTTGAGGCGTGCCCGGCGGCTGCTGTCGGCGGAATCGGTCATCCCCACAGGCTAGGCCGACGTGCGCACCCGGCCAGTGGGCCGACCCGACCGTGCCACAGGCGGGTCAGGCCGAGAGCCAGGCGACGATGTCGAGGCGCACGTGCGTCCCCACCGACGACTGCACCTGGATCGAGCCGTCCGAGCCGAGGACGCAAGGCACCAGACACGAGGTCGACTCCCCCGCCCTGAGCGACACCTGCGGCGCCGACGGACGGGCCGTTCCGCTCGCCCAGAGCGTCACGCCCCCACCGGTCGGAGCACGTCGGGCCGTGACCTGTACGAGCGCGCCAGCCACACCCGTAGCGGGGACCCCGAGGCGATCGGCCACCACCACACGCCGGGCCGAGCCAGCCGTGACCGCGCCGTCGAACAGCGCCCGGTTGCGGACCGGCGTCACGACACCACCGCTCCCTGCCTGCACGCTGGCGACAGCATCGACGACGACGTGTGCCGAGCCCTCGACGACCTCGAGCCGCAGACGTCCGTCGGCGTCGAGCGGAACGGCGAGCGTCCGGCTCGTCCGACCACCGGAGCCGAAGGTCATGGTCGCGGCCACGGCCGGACGCGACCCGCCACCCCACGCCACCACCCGGCCGGCCGACGATGCGTCGATCACCGTCACGACGACCATCGTCGACGTGGCAGTGGAGCGCACACCCTGACGGCCGCGCGCCGTCACTGTGACGGGCGACCCCGAGCCGAGGGGACCACCCGACGATCGCGAGTCGTACAGACGGCCCGGACGGAGTGCCTCCATACGTGCCCCACCAGAACGCGGCAGGTACCCGACGACGTCGACGACGCAGTGCGCCTCACCGGTGTCGTTGGTGATCTCCACCCGACCAGCGGCACCGGGCGCCACGACGACCAGCCCGTCGTGTCGGGCCGACCCGGCGACACTGAGGTGCACGGCCGACAGCGGGTCGGACCCCGTGGGTCGCGCCGAGAACTTGGTCGGGTCCGTCGCGGCCACCGAGGCAACCTGCAGCATCACGGCGGAGACACCCGTCGAGGGCACACCAGCGCGTCCGGTGACGCGGACCTGGGCCGATGCACCTGCACCGAGTGGCAACCGGCGCGGGTCGGTACGCGAGTCGTAGAGCCGCGCCGGAGCAACCTGCACGACACCTCCGCTCGTCAGCGCCGGGGCGCTACCGGTGGGGGCCGAGGGCGCGG
>JBEBDM010000076.1:0-17073 GCA_041156905.1 Actinomycetota bacterium
ATTCGCCTGCAACTCGGCGAGGCTCGTCCGGTACGGGCCCGTGCGGAGCATGAAGTCGAGCATGCGGTCAGGGCCGGGCTGCGTGCCGAGATCGGCCATCACCTCGTCGACCGGTCGGCCGTGGAACGGCGACGACTCGTCGACCACCGAGCGTTCGACCATCGAGCGCAACGTCGCGTCGTCGAGAGCGACGATGTCGGCCTCGACGCCGAGACCCGCAGCGATCGCGCCGAGACGAGCGAGGATCTCCCACTCGTCGGGCTGGCCCTCGTCGAGCGGCAGCACCGGCTCGCTGTAGTTCGCCGTGTTGCGCACCGCGAACTGCAGGAGCAGAAAGTCGTAGTGGCTGCGCTGGAGCTGCGACGGCGGCGGGAGGATGACGTCGGCGTGACGCGTGGTCTCGTTGAGGTACATGTCGACGCTCACCATCAGGTCGAGCGACCCGAGTGCGTCATCGAGCTGGTTGCTGTGCGGGGTGCTGAGCACCGGGTTGCCCGCCACGGTGACGAACGCCCGGATCCGCTCCTCCCCTGCCTCGGTGATCTCCTCGGCCATCGCCGCAGCCGGGTACTCGCCCATCACCTCGGGCCGACGCCGCACGATCGTGTGACCGCGCCCTGTCGCGAACCCCTTGCCGCGCTCGCGTGAGCCGCGGGTCGACGCACCGCCGGCCACCGGGAGCGGGAACATCGCGCCACCACGGCGGTCGAGGTTGCCCGTCGCGATGTTCACGACGTCGACGAGCCACGAGGCCAGCGTGCCGAAACCTCCGACGCCGCCGAGTCCGGCAGTGGTCGTCCCGATGCGGGCGTAGATGCTGCCGCTCTTCGCCGCCGCGAGGTCGCGCGCGAGGCGCCGGATCTCCCCCGCCTCGATCCCGACCACGCTGGCCACTCGCTCAGGCGTGAACGGCGCGAGCGCGGCGAGGACCTCGTCGAGCCCCGTCAGTACGGCGGCCACGTGGTCGCCGGGAGCGACGAGTCCCTCCTCGAGGAGCGTCGCCGCCATCGCCGCGAGCACGAGCGCATCTGTACCGGGTCGCACGGCGAGCCACCTGTCGGCCTGCTCGGCAGTGCGGCTCCGACGCGGGTCGAGCACTACCACGGTGCCACCACGCTCCTGGATCCGTTCGATCCGGCCGGGGAAGTCGGGAGCCGTGCAGAGGCTGCCGTTCGAGGCGTACGGGTTGGCTCCCACGAGCACGAGGAAGTCGGTGTGGTCGAGATCGGGCACGGGCACCGAGACCGGGGTGCCGAACACGAATCCCGACGCGACCTGACGAGGTGCCTGGTCGACCGTCGACGCACTGAACCGCCGACGCGTCCCGAGACCACCGAGCAGCGAGCGGTTGTACATCATCGCCGAGAGGTTGTGCGCGCTCGGATTGCCGAGGTACACGGCGACCGCTTCACGGCCGTGCTCGCGGACGATGGCCATGAGACGCTCCTCGATCTCGTGCCACGCCTCGTCCCACTCGACCTCCACGTGCACGCCATCGCGCTTCACGAGCGGACGACGCAGGCGATCAGGATCGTCGTGCAGGTGACCGAGCGTCGTCCCCTTCGGGCACAGGTACCCGTGGCTGAACACGTCGTCGCGATCACCACGGATCCGCACCACGCGTTCAGCCCCGTCGGTACCCCGACCGACGGCGATCTCGAGTCCGCACCCCGCCTCGCAGAGCGGGCAGGTGCGGAAGGCAGTGCGATGGATGTCGTTGTCGGTCCCCACGGCTGGCATCCTCTCACTGATGCGCCGCCTGCACCCGAACCCAGCCGACCAGGTGTCGCTCCACGAGTGCTACGCCGCCGACCGTCCGCGGCCCGCCCACCGACCCTGGATCGCGGCCTGCATGGTGAGTGGTCTCGACGGCTCGACGGCCATCGACCGCAGTTCCCGCGGGCTCTCCAACAGCACCGACACGCGATTGCTGCTCACGTTGCGCGAGATGGCCGACGTCCTCCTCGTGGGCGCCGAGACCGCACGGCTCGAGGGCTACGGGGCCCCCAAGGGCGATCGTCTGCGTGTCGCCGTCGTCTCGCGCTCGGCAAGGTTCGACTTCGACTCTCCGCTGTGGACCTCTGGCCGCGCTGTCCTCTTGCTCCCCGAGGACGCTCCCGAGGTCCCGGTCGACTCGATCCGCGCTGGAGTCGGTTCGCTCGACCTGTCGGCGGCCGTCGCCCGCCTCGACGCCGACGTCGTGCAGTGCGAGGGCGGACCGCGCCTCAACGGGATGCTGGCCGCGCACGACCTCATCGACGAACTGAACCTCACGATGTCGCCCCAGATCACCGGCGGGGCGAGTGACCGACTCACCTTCGGGGCCCCCGAGACCGTCAGGGCGATGGATCTCGCCCACGTGCTCGAGGAGGACGGCTATCTGTTCACTCGTTGGTTGCGACGTCGCGAGCCATAGTCGCGACCTCGCGCACGGCGCGTGCGTGGACGGCAACCTCGTCGACCGGCAGGGTCTCGCCGAGTTCGATGATGAACGACATCGCGCCGGGACGGGACTGTCGGGTCCACGTCGCGGCGACACCGGTGTAAGTCCCGCCCGTGACGGCGAGGTACGGCAGTCCGGTGAGCTCGGCGTATCGCTGACGCAGCGGACCGTCGGAGCGCCACGAGGGCGAGATGCGGTACTCGTCCTGGTGGTACCAGAGCGTCAGGGCCGGTTGGAGTCGTTCGACGAAGGCGATGAACGCCTGGGTCTCGGGTTCGCTCGCCGGGCCCGTTCCGCTGTACTCCCAGTTCCCCGGAGCGGCGATCGCGGTCCAGTCGTGCGGGAAGTTCCGGTTGAGGTCGACACCCCGGGCGTTGTGCCGCGCATCGGCGGCGAGGCCGTCGGGGTTCATCGCCGGCATCAGCCACAGGTCGACACCCGACGGCGCCGGGCCCGACGCGAGATCATCGAGGATCGGCAGGCCGTCGTTCTCGTCACCGTGGATGACGCCGACCACGAGCACCGGCACCGATCCGGGCAGGACCGAGGCAGGGTCGACGTGGATCACCTCGATCGGCCGACCCTCCACCGACGTCCCGATCACCTCGGTGACGTTGCGCTCGACGAGCGTCGTCGTGGTCGAGGTGCTGGTGGACGTGGTCGTCGAGGCGACGGGGGCCTGGCTCGTCGTCGAGGCGGCGATCTCGGTGGTCGCCACCGATTCCGTGGGCACGCTCGTCGGCGTGGCTGCCGGCGAACCGGCGCTGCAGCCGACGAGCACGAGGCACGCGACGGCGGACGCTCGACGGGTCACGAGCCCTGCATCTTCTTCAACAGGACCAGTTCGCGCTGGAAGTCCGCAGCGGCGTCGAAGTCCTTGTAGACGCTGGCGAACCGTAGGTAGGCCACCTCGTCGACCTGACGGAGGCGATCGAGCACCTCGACCCCGATCGCGGCGCTCGGGAGCTCGGGGCCTTCGAGGCGGGCATAGTCCTCGATCGCCTCGGCGATCGCCTCGATCTCCTCGACCGAGACCGGACGACCCTTGCACGCCGACTCGAGGCCGGCCACGACCTTCGAGCGGTCGAAGGGCTCACGGCGCCCGTCGCTCTTGACCACTACGAGCGGGACCTCGTCACAGCGCTCGTAGGTGGTGAACCGGTGGGAGCACGAACCGCAGGAGCGGCGCCGACGGATGGCGCTGCCATCGTCGGAGTCTCGTGAGTCGATCACCCTGGTGTCGTCGACCTGGCACTTCGGGCAGCGCATGCCCGCAGGGTAGCGGAGGGTGCCGAGGTCAGGGCAGTGCGATGACCTCGCCGGCGAACAGCACCGGGCTGCCGTGGAGGGCGAGGAGCTGGTCGAGGTAGTCGTCGAGCGGGGTCGCCCCACGGTGCTCCTCGGCGATCGACCACAGCGAATCGCCCGACTGCACGACATAGGTGGACGTGCCGCCAACCACGGAGGCGGAGGCAGGTGCGCCTCCGCGGTTGGCGAACACGGAATCGGCGCCCGACCAGGCCACGAGGCCAAGGAGGAGCGCCACGGCACCGACGAGCAGGCGTCGACGCACGTAGATGGTGTGGGTGGCGGCCGGGGCCGGTGCGGCGCCGGCGACGACCGGACGTCCGACGGGGCGGCCGGCCCGGCGAGCCGACGAGGCCGGACGGGCAGGGGCGAAGGAGGCAGTCTGGGTGAGCGGGCGGGTCATCACGGCGGTCATGTCGGTCATCCTCCACAGGGGGTGTTACGGGGTTTCCCGTCGAACAACTGTTCGCAGTCTGCCAGAACAGTTGTTCGATCGTCAACCCCCGATCGAACATTCGTTGCACGAACAGATGTTTGACCTGCTCTGCGAACGCGTGTACGCTCCCCCCATGGCCCTGCACAGCGTCCCCGAACCCGACCCCCGCTCCGAGCGCACCGCTGCCGAGCGCACGCCGGCCGCCCAGCTCACCGATCGCCAGCGCGGGATCCTCGAGGTGATCGAGAAGAGCATGCGCGACCGTGGCTACCCGCCGAGCGTCCGCGAGATCGGAGAGTCGGTCGGCCTGCACTCCCCCTCCACGGTGCACAGCCATCTCAACTCCCTGCAGAACATGGGCTACCTGCACCGCGACCCCACCAAGCCCCGTGCCATCGAGGTCCGCTGGGACCCGTCGTCCGACGCCGTCATCGAGCGCCGCAAGGTGCGCCACGTCCCCCTCGTGGGCGATGTCGCCGCCGGCACCGACGTACTGGCCCAGGAGAACGTCGAGGAACTGTTCCCCCTCCCCGAGGACTTCACCGGCACCGGTGGCGACCTGTTCATGCTCCGCGTCCGCGGCGACTCGATGATCGAGGTCGGCATCATGGACGGCGACTTCGTCGTCGCCCGTAGCCAGGTCACCGCCGAGAACGGCGACATCGTCATCGCCGGCATCCCCGGCGACGAGGCCACGGTCAAGACCTACCAGCGCAAGGGCTCGACGATCACCCTCGTCCCGGCCAACCCGCGACTCGAGCCGATGGTGTTCGACGCCGACGACGTCCAGGTCTTCGGCCGAGTCGTCACCGTGATGCGTCGCCTCTAACGACGCCGGCGACGACCCGTCGCCACGACCACTGCCCCACTCGCGACTCCGGCCGCGGCCACCACGGCCGCGGCCGTTCGCTGTGTGCGCACGGTCGCGTCAGGGTCGGCCCCGATCGCGACGACGGCGCGCGACGAACTCGTGACCTCGACCTCGTACCGACCCGGCGAGAGTTCGAGAGTGGCCGCCACCGCGCCGGCGTAGGTCCCGGTGTCGTAACTGCCACCCTGCGACGGTGTGACCTCGACCGTGGTGCCGTCCGCTGCTCGCACCACCACTGCGACGGCCGGCGCCGTCGAACCGCCGAGGTCGAAGCGACCAGCCGAGGCCGGGCACGATCCGTCGACGTCGACGAGGGCACCCCTCACCTCGGACACCACGATGTACGTCCCCGACGTGGCGACGTCGATCGTCGTGCGGCACCCGGCTGCCGCCCTGGCGAACTGGCTGATCGTCTGCGCCCGTGCCCCCGGCGCGGTGGCCGCGAGGACGAGGGCCACCACGATCGAGCCACCGGCGATGACGACACCGAGCAACGACCAACGCCCGCCACCTCGGCCGGGCGGCGGTGCGAGCGGGGTCGGAGGAGCCCACGTGGGCGGGGGCGACCAGGGCTGACCCGTCGAGGACGACGGCGGGCCCACCGGGATCGATGGCCGGGGCGGCAAGGGCGGGCCCGGTCGAGGTGAGGGCGGGTCCCAGGACATCTCAGGCGACGCCGAGGCGCCGGGCGACCAGCTCGATGCGCTCGTCGGGTTGGACGACGGCGACGCGGACGTTCTGCGCCCCACCAGCCCCGTAGAAGTCACCCGGACTCACGAGAGCGCCGCCCTCGCGTGCCAGTCGCTCGGCGAACGCCCACCCGTCGGAGGCGTCGAACCACAGGTAGAACCCTCCGGCCGGGAGGGGGATCTCCAGACCCGACCAGCGCGAGAGCACGTCGGCCATCCGCTCGAGGCGGCGGCGGTAGGTGTCGCGCTGGGCGACCACGTGGGCGTCGTCGCCGAGGGCGACCGCTCCGGCGGCTTGTGCCGGACCGGGCACGAGCATCCCGACGTGCTTGCGCACCTCCTTGAGGTACTCCACGATCGCAGCGTCACCGGCGTAGAAACCGACCCGGAGCCCGGCCAGGTTGGAACGCTTCGAGAGCGAGTGCACGGCGACGACGCCGTCGGTGCCGTGCTCGAGGATCGTGTGCGGCGGACCGTCCCACGTGAACTCGACGTAGCACTCGTCGCTGAAGACCGGGACACCGTGTCGACGACCCCATGCGGCTGCCTCACCCAGGTCGCTGAGCGCACCGGTCGGGTTCGAGGGGCTGTTGACCCACAGCATCAGAGCGCGGGCCGCGTCCGAGGGGTCGACCTTGTCGAGGTCGATCGAACCGTCGGGCCGGGTCGGCACGGCGACGGGCCGACAACCGGCGAGGATCGCTCCCATCTCGTACGTGGGATAGGCCACGGCGGGGTACAACACCGTGTCTCGCGAGGGCGTGCGCAGCCGCATGAACTGCGGGGTGGTGGCCACGAACTCCTTGGTACCGATGCACGCCGCGATCTGCCCGAGGCCGATGTCGATCCCCCAGCGTCGGTCGATCCACGAACGGATCGCCGTGCGGAGCGGTTCGGTCCCGATCGAGGGCGGGTACCCACGCTCGAGGTTGCTGGTGGAGAGTGCGGCGACCACGGCGGGCGGCGGCGGATCGCACGGTGTGCCGATCGAGAGATCGACGAGGCCTCCCTCGTGGGCCCGCCCGAGCACCGCGAAGGCATCCAGACGGTCGTAGGGGTACGGAGGCGGGACGAAACCCTCGGCAGCGTTCATGGTCGTCCTATCCTGCCCGCTCGCCCTCGTCGGATGCCACGACGTACGCCGAGAGTCGACCGGCCGAGGCATCGGAGAGTCGGGCACGCACGCGGATCCCGGTGTCCTCGTAGGAGGTCGAGACGACCTCACCCTCACGGTGGATCGCGGCGAGGGTCTCGCCGTGCTCGTACGGGACGAGCAGCTCGACCACCACGCTGATCGAGCGCAATCGGTCGGAGAGGACCTCGAGGAACCGGTGGATACCCGTGCCCTCGAGCGCGCTCACGGCCACGGATCCCGGATGGCGGTGCACGAGATCGGCGGCCATGTCGGGGGCTGCGTCGGCCTTGTTGAACACCAGCAGTTCAGGAACCTTGTCGGCCCCGATCTCGTCGAGCACCTCGCGCACCGCGGCGATCTGTCCGTCGGGGTCGGCGGCGGTCGAGTCGACGACGTGCACCAGGAAGTCGGCCGCACTCGCCACCTCGAGCGTGCTCTTGAACGACTCGACGAGGCCGTGCGGCAGACGGCGGACGAACCCCACCGTGTCGGTGAGCAGCACGGGCTCGCCGCCGGGGAGCGAAAGACGGCGGGTGGTCGGGTCGAGGGTGGCGAACAAGCGGTCCTCCACCAGCACGCCGGCCTGTGTCAGGCGGTTGAGCAGAGTCGACTTGCCGGCGTTCGTGTAGCCCACGATCGTCACGGCACCGAGGCCGCTGCGCGTCCGGCCCTTGCGCTGAAGGTGGCGGTTCGCCTGCAGGTCGCGCAGGTCGCTCTCGAGCTTGGTGATCCGGCGCATGATGCGCCGACGGTCGGTCTCGAGCTTGGTCTCACCACCACCGAAGCGACCGCCGATTCCGCCGCGCTGCTGCGACAGCCGGGCGTTCGCGCCACGACGCAGTCGAGGGAGCCGATAGCGCAGGAGGGCCAACTCGACCTGCGCCTTGCCCTCGAGCGAGTGCGCGTTCTGGGCGAAGATGTCAAGGATCACCGCGGTGCGGTCGAGCGCCGTTCGCCCGAGGAGTTTCTCGAGGTTGTACTGCTGCGCCGGCGCCAGCTCGTTGTCGAACACCACCGTGTCGGCGTCGACGGCGTAGCAGATGTCGCGGAGTTCCTCGGCCTTGCCCTTGCCGAGGTACCAGGTGTGGTCGGGCGAGTCGCGCTTCTGCACGAGGCGCGCCACCACGTCGGCTCCCGCGGTGTCGACGAGCAGTTCGAGTTCGTCGAGGCTCTGCTCGGTCTCGTCGTCCGAGAGACCGGGAAGGGTCACCCCGACGATGACGATCTTCTCCCTGACCGTGCGCTCGATGAGCGTGGCGCCGAGCGCCTCCTGGTAGGGATTGCTCACAGGTCGATCACCACGGTGCCGACGTACTCCGCCGGCCCGATCAACGTCACCGAACCGGGAGCCGGGTGGTTCAGGCGGACCACCGCATCGCCACCGTCCATGTGGACCAGCACCTCGCCCCCGAGCGGGCTGACGAGACCCCACTCGGCGGCAGCCCACGCGACGGCCGAGGCACCCGTGCCGCAGGCCTCGGTGATCCCCGCTCCGCGCTCGTGGACCCGCATCGTCACACCGTGCGGCTCGGGCCCGGCCTCGACGATCTCGAGGTTCACGTGCGGGACCATCTCGCCGAGTTGCTGCAACGGCACGACGCCCACTTCGTCGACTCCGACCACCGAGTGTGGGTTGCCGAGGCTGAGGTGAGTAACAGGTCGCATCGGGTCGCAGCCGAGAGCGGCCCAGCCCGAGGGCTCGGCCAGCGGAGCCACCGGGCCCATGTCGACCTCGGCCTCGATCCTGGCGGCATCCCCGGTCGCGTGGAGGACCACCGAACGCGGGCCACCACCGGTGAGGAGGCGCAGGGTCGCCAGCGAGCCGCGTGACATGGCGATCGCCTGCGCGAAACAACGGATCCCGTTGCCACTCATCTCGGCCAGCGAACCGTCGGCGTTGTTCAACTGCATCCGGGCATCGAAGCCGTCGGCGTGGTGCGCGGTCAGCAGGCCGTCGGCGCCCACTCCCCTCCGACGGTCGCACACCCGACGCGCCAACGCGGCAAGGTCGACACCCTCGAGCACCGTCGGGTCGAGCGCGACGAGGAAGTCGTTGCCGAGTCCGTGGTGCTTGGTGAGGGTGAGTCGAGTGGTCATGCGGAGATCTCCTCGAGCACAGGCAGCACCTCGGCCACCGGATCGTGCTCGACGTCGACCCAGCGTACGCGTGGGTCGCGGCGGAACCAGCGCTCCTGACGCACGGCGAACTGACGGGTCCGCAGCACGATCGTGTCCACGGCCTCGTCGAGCGAGCACCGGCCCTCGAGATGGTCGACGATCTCCTTGTAGCCCAGTGCCTGCCCCGCTGTGCGCGAGAGCCCCGGACCAGCCAGCAACGCTTCGACCTCAGCGACCAGACCACCGGCCACCATCCGGTGGACGCGCTCCTCGATGCGCAGGGCCAGCAGCTCGCGCGGCCAGCGCAGACCGACCTGGACGAACGGCACCGGCGGATAGTGGTCGAGTCCGGGCCCGAACGACGAGAACGCACGGCCGCTGCCCTGCACCACCTCGAGGGCCCTGACGATGCGCCGGGTGTTCGAGGGCTCCATCCGCGAGGCGGCCACGGGGTCGACAGCCACAAGACGCTCGAAGAGCGGCTCAGGACCGAGCTCCGCCGCCTCGGCTTCGAGCGCGGCTCGCACCTCTGGCCACTGTCCGGGCATCTCCATCGGGTCGGTCACGGCACGCAGGTACAGGCCGGTGCCCGCCACGAGCAGCGGGCGAGCCCCACGTCGCTCGATGTCGGCGAGCGCCTCTCCCACGACGCGAACGAACTCGGCCACCGCGAAGTCGGAATCGGGTGTGGCCAGGTCGAGACCGTGGTGCGGCACCTCGGCCCGGTCGGCGGCCGTCGGGGTCGCTGTCCCGATGTCCATGCCCGTGTACACCTGCATGGCGTCGATCGCCACGATCTCGGTCCCGCGGTGACGCCGGGCGAACTCCATCGCCACGTCGCTCTTGCCCGATGCCGTCGGCCCGAGCACCACGAGCGCAGGACGGGCGCTCACGGGAAGTGACTCATCCGGCGTTGACCGGGATGAGACGACGGTGGGTGGGCTCGGCCACCAACTCGACGAACCGACCAGTCAGGTGGTGCGGGGCAGCGCCCGTGATCTCGACCGTCGCGTAGCTCCCCGTGCGCACGGGCACGGTCGGGAAGTGCACGAGCTTGTTCTGCCGCGTCCGACCGCTCAGTACGGCAGGGTCCTTCTTCGACGGACCCTCGACGACGACTTCCTCGATCCGACCGATGCGCTCCTGGTGCTTGCGCAGGGCGCTGTGCTCGACCACCACGCGCAGACGCTGGAAACGCTCGGACGCGACCGCCGCATCGACGAACTGGTCGGTCATCGAGGCCGCCTCGGTGCCCTCGCGAGGCGAGAACAGGAAGGTGTAGGCGTAGTCGTACTCCGCCGCCGCAGCGACCTCGAGGGTCTGCACGAAGTCGTCCTCGGTCTCGCCGGGGAACCCGACGATGATGTCGGTGCTGACCGCGAGGTCGGTCACCGCGGCACGGGCCTGGGCGAGTCGCTCGAGGTAACGCTCGGCGGTGTAGCCGCGGTGCATGAGGGCCAGCACGCGGTCGCTCCCCGACTGCAGCGGGTAGTGCAGGTGCTCGCAGACCGTCGGGGTCTGGCCCATCGCCGCGAACGTCTCGGGCCGCATGTCCTTGGGGTGCGGGCTCGTGAACCGGACCCGACGGATGCCGGGGACCGCACCGACCTCACGGAGCAGGTCGGCGAACAACGGCCGGACACGAGCCTCGTCGTCGCCGGCCTGACGGGCGGCGAGCTGGATGTCGCGGCCGTACGAGTTCACGTTCTGGCCGAGAAGGGTGACCTCGCTGACCCCTCGCTCGACGAGTTGGCGCACCTCGGCCACGACGTCGGCGAAAGGACGGCTGATCTCGGCGCCACGCACGGCCGGCACGATGCAGAAGGCGCAGTTGTTGTCGCACCCGATCTGGATCGTCACCCAGGCGTCGTAGGTGGCCTCGCGACGAACCGGCAACGCGCTCGGGAACAGCGCATGGTCGTCGAGCACGGCCTCCTCGAGGATCTCGGTGACCGTCCCGTGCTCACGCGAGTGGTCGACGAGCTCGGCCACACGGTGCACGTTGTGCGTCCCCATCACCACATCGACCCACGGAGCCTTCTGGGCCACCACGTCGCGGTCCTTCTGGGCGAGGCATCCGGCGACGACGATCTGACGGTCGTCGCCGGATTCCTTCCACCGCTTCAGCCACCCGAGGTGGCCGTACAACTTGTTGTCGGCGTTCTCCCGGATACAGCACGTGTTCAGCACGACGACGTCGGCGTCAGCCTCGTCGTCGACCGGCTCCATGCCGTCCGCCTCGAGCACCCCCGAGAGCCTCTCGGAGTCGTGCTCGTTCATCTGGCACCCGAAGGTGCGCACGACGTAGCGGCGGGTCATGCCCGACAGGTTATGCCGAGGTCAGTCGATCTCGATCGGCTCGTCGTCGTCGGCGGTGAACTCACCCTCCGCCGCGGCGTCGATGCCGGCCTGGACACGGACCTTCTCGGAGATCTCGACCATGATCTCGGGGTTCTCGGACAGGAAGTTCTTGGCGTTCTCCCTGCCCTGGCCGAGTTGCTCACCCTCGTAGGTGAACCAGGCCCCCGATTTCTTCACGATCCCCATGTCGACCGACATGTCGAGCAGCGACCCCTCACGGCTGATGCCACGGCCGTACATGATGTCGAACTCGGCCTGTCGGAACGGCGGGGCCACCTTGTTCTTGACGACCTTGACACGGGTGCGGTTACCGACGACCTCGGTGCCGTCCTTGATCGACTCGATGCGGCGGATGTCGAGGCGCACCGACGAGTAGAACTTCAGCGCACGGCCACCGGGGGTGGTCTCGGGCGAACCGAACATCACACCGATCTTCTCGCGCAGCTGGTTGATGAAGATCGCGATCGTCTTCGAGCGGTTGAGGTTGGCGGTCAGCTTGCGGAGCGCCTGGCTCATGAGACGGGCCTGCAGGCCGACGTGCGAGTCGCCCATCTCGCCCTCGATCTCGGCACGAGGCGTCAGGGCCGCCACCGAGTCGATGACCACGATGTCGAGGGCACCGGAGCGCACGAGCATGTCGGCGATCTCGAGGGCCTGCTCACCGGTGTCGGGCTGGCTGATGAGGAGCTGGTCGATGTCGACGCCGATGGCCTTGGCGTACACCGGGTCCATGGCGTGCTCGGCGTCGATGTAGGCGCAGATACCACCGTTGCGCTGGGCCTCGGCGACGACGTGCATCGCGAGGGTCGACTTACCCGAGGACTCCGGGCCGAAGATCTCGACGACGCGACCGCGGGGCAGACCGCCCACGCCGAGCGCCACGTCGAGGGCGAGGGCTCCGGTGGGCACGGCCTCGATGGCCATGGTGCCCTTCTCGCCCATGCGCATGATCGAGCCCTTGCCGAACTGCTTGTCGATGGAGGCGAGAGCTGCCTCGAGTGCCTTCTGACGGTCGTTGCTCACGATGTTCCCTTCCTGTCCGGCCGGCGGCCGGTGTCACGTTCCGGGTCGCCCTGTCGGACTCACCGGCCTGCCTGTGTGTTGTTGCGGGGCCGTGCGGCCCGATGCGAGACACCGTACGAGCGGGGTGTGACAGGGTTTCCCGGACCAGGGTCCGGGGGTCATCGGTCGTACACCCGTTCGAACGACACGAGTGTAACTGCGAACAACCGTTCGATCAAGCCTTTCGCGACATCTCCACGTCGGAGCCCGCGATGTACTGGGCGGCGGCCTCCAACTCGGCGTCGTCGGGCTTGTGGGTGGCCAGGTCGAAGGCCAGCCAGATCATGCAGGTGAAGGGCTGGAAGAACAGCGGCAGCAGGATCGCCCCTGCCACGAAGCCGACCATCAGCGGGGCCACCGGGATGTCGGGGAGTGTGAGGGCGAAGGCGATCAGCATCCCGACCCCGAGGCAGAAGAACGTCAGGACGACGTTGAGCGCCGTGGGACCGAGCTCGAAGCCGTGCTCACGGTGCCACCCGATCCCGCAGGTGCGGCATCGGTCGCGTCGCTGGACCCAGCGCTTGATGAAGTTGCGCCGCGACCCGCAGTGGGGGCACTTGAGCACCACCGCTCGACGGAACATCACGGGCGTACGGGGCAGACTCACATCCATACCCCCCATGGTATCGATAACCGGACGGTTTCACGAGAGACTGTCCCTCGTGCGTCGAACCCTCGCCGGCCTCCTCTTCGGTCTCGCCTACACCTGCGCGAGCCTCGCTCTCGCCGGATTCCTCCTCGAGCGCTCGGCGTTCGACCCGGAGCACGCCGCCGACGCCGCCGACGTCATCCTCGCCGACCCGGCGATCCGCCAGCAGGTCACCTTCGCAGTGGCCGACGCGGTCGCCGCGCAACTCCAGGTCGATCCGGTCTCGATGCGCACGCGCGTCGAGCAGGTGGCCACCACCACCGACGGCGCCCGCCTCCTCGGCACCATCGTGCGCGACGCCCATGCCAAGTTGATCGGCGCCAGCGACGCGCCCGTGATGATCACCGGCCAGCAGTTGGTCGACGCCACCCAGATGCAGGCGGCCGCCGAGGTCCCGCCGGTGGCCCTCGACGTCCCCACCGTCTCGGCACTCGACATCGCTCGCACCACGGTGGAGTGGCTCGTCCCGATCACGGCCATCGCCGCCGTCATCCTGCTCATCGCCGGGTTCGCCGCCCACCCCGACCGCGAGGCGATCGTGCGGATGCTCGCCATCGGCCTGCTCATGCTGGCGGGTCTGGTGGTCGTCCTCGGCTACGTCGTGCCGAAGTGGCTGGTGCCCGTCGTCGACGACTCGCCGTGGTCACAGGTCCCGGCGCTCCTCGCCGACGACTCCCGCGGGTTGGTGGTCGCGCTGGCGCTGCTCCTCGCGGGAGCGGGTGGAGCACTTTTCGCCGCCGGCGGCATGGCCGGGCGCCGTCGACAGTGGAGCGCGCCCGTCAGCACCTACCGCTACCAGGAAGAGCGGCGCTGGAGCTGACGGGCGACTCGCCGGTCAGGCGAGCAGTTCGTCCACGAACTCCTGGAACACGTCGGCGTAGTGCATCGCGTCGGCGTCGGTGTGCAGGACCGAGATCAGCCACTGCTCGTCGAGACCCGGAGGCAGCAGCACTCCCCTGTTGATGCCGTGCATCCACTGGGCGAACGCGAGGTCGAAGTCGGTGGCCTTGTAGTCGCGGTAGTTCTGGATCGGCTCGGGGGCCCACGTGATGCAGCCCTTCGCCCCGAACTGCACGGTGTGTGCAGGGAGACCGGCGTCGGCGATGATCCGGTCGCAGGCGTCGAGCAGCATCCGGTTGCGGTCGATCGTCAGCTGCGTGTTCTCCGGGGTGCAGACCTCGGAGAGCACGGCCTTCGAGGCCGCCATGCAGAGCGGGTTGCCGTTGTAGGTGCCGAGGTGCAGGACCCTGCCGTTGGTGATCTGGTCCATGCACTCCTTCGTGCCACCGAAGGCACCGAGCGGCAGGCCGCCACCGATGCACTTGGCGAGCGACACGAGGTCGGGGGTCACGCCGACGGCGCCCGTGGCTCCGCCCCATCCGGCGGTGATACCGGTCTTGACCTCGTCGAAGATCAGCTTCGTACCGTACTTGAGGGTCAGGGCACGGACTCCCTCGAGGTAACCCGGCAGCGGCTTGCAGATGCCGATGTTCTCCATCACGGGCTCGACGATGAAGCAGGCGACGTCCTCGTTGCGCAGCACGCGCTCCAGGGCCTCGAGGTTGTTGTACGGGATGACGATGGTGTCGCCCAGCACGGCCCGGGTGATACCCGCCGTGGCGGGGATGGCCCGCGGTGAGTCGGCGGGGCCGGCTTCGCTGATCGGCGGCTTCATCGAGATCATGACCTCGTCGTGGTGACCGTGATAGCCGCCCTCGACCTTGACGATCTTCTCGCGGCCGGTGACACCACGGGCGACGCGGATCGCGTCCATCGTGGCCTCGGTCCCCGAGTTGGTGAAGCGCCACATCGGCAGGCCGTAGCGCTCGGCGAGGAGCTCGGCGACGTCGGCGTTGAGTTCGCACGGCGTGACGAAGAGCGTCCCGTTGTCGAGCTGGTCCTCGACGGCCCTGCGCACCGCCGGATGGCAGTGGCCGGCGAAGAGCGAACCGAAACCCATGTCGAAGTCGACGTAGCGATTGCCGTCGACGTCCTCCATCCAGCTCTCCTGCGCACGCCGCACCACGATGGGGTGCGGGTCGTACGCCTGGAAGCTCGAGGGCACGCCGAGCGGCAGCACCTTGCGCGCTCTCTCGGTGGCTTTCTGGGACCCGACGGTGCGCTCCATGTAGGTGCGCAACTCTCGCTTCGTGATGACCTTCGCCCGTTCGGCGAGGTCGTGGTGGGACAGGCGTTCGGTGGCGCCCATGGGATCACTCCTCTGCAACCGTTCCGGTCACGGTAGCAGGTGGGCAGGTGGAAATCTGCCGGTGGTATGGCACACTACGAGCCGCACATGGTGGCCGTAGCTCAGTTGGTAGAGCATCAGTTTGTGGTACTGAGGGTCGCGGGTTCGAAACCCGTCGGTCACCCCAAAAGGACAGGAAGTGTGCGGCTCCGGCCTTATGCTTCCTGCCCCGAGCGCCTCTAGCTCAACGGCAGAGCAACGGACTCTTAATCCGCAGGTTCAGGGTTCGAAACCCTGGGGGCGCACACCGCGACGGGGAGGGCGACAGCCCTCCCCGTTCGTCGTTTTCGGCCGTTCTGTGTGGGGAGGAGACGGACCCGACGAGTCCGTGTCGCGCCGTCAGGGAACCAGGACCGTCTTGCCGACCACACGTCGGCCGACCTGGTCGCCGAGCGCGTCGGCCACGCTCTCGAGCGGATAGGCGGTCGGCTCCACCGGACGGAGTTCGCCACGGGCGACGGCCGCCGTCACCTCCCCGAGCATCCGCGCGTTCTCGTCGACGTGGCCACCGATCCAGCCTCCCCAGTCGACCCCCGTCACCCGACGGTTGCGCAGGAGGATCTGGTTGGCGGGCAGCCGCGGGATCGAGCCACCGGCGAACCCGACCACGAGGTACTGGCCGTCGTCGCAGAGTGTCCGCAGCGCAGTTTCGGCGAGGTCGCCCCCGACGGGGTCGTAGACGAGGTCGACACCACGACCGCTGAGCTCGCGCGCCCGCGCCTTGATGTCGTCCCCGGCCGTGTCGATGGTCGCCTCAGCACCGCGGCTCATGGCGATCGCCCGCTTCTCCTCGCTCGAGGCAGCGGCGATGACGTGGAGTCCCATCGCCGCACCGACGTCGACGGCTGCTAGCCCCACTCCCCCGCCCGCACCGAGGACGAGCAGCCACTGTCCGGCCTCGGCCCGCGCCCGCACGCGGAGCGCGAACCACGCCGTCATGTAGCTCTGCACGAACGTCGCGGCCTGACCGTCGGTCATCGCATCGGGCGTCGGGATCGCGCGTGGGGCCGGCACGACGACCTCGCTGGCGAACCCACCGAGACCGGTGCTGCAGAACACACGCTGACCGACCTGGTGGCTCGTCACGTCCGCCGCGACCTCGCTGATGACCCCCGCGATCTCCCCACCCGGCACGAACGGCAGAGGCGGCTTGATCTGGTAGAGCCCCTGCACGAACAGACCGTCGACGTAATTGACGCCCGCAGCACGTACGTCGATACGCACCTGGCCGTCACGAAGCGGCTGCGACTCGCGCTCCTCGACGACGAGATCGGTCAGGGGTCCGAAGTGGTGGCACGACACGACACGCATGACGTGACCGTAGTGCGGATCGTCAGGAGGCTCTCCGGTCGGAGGCCAGCAGCAGACGTCCGGTGACCGCTGCCACCACGGTGGTCACCACGGCGACGATGGTGATCGTCGGGGGCAACGCCTCGGGTCCGATGGCGTCGAACAACTGCCCGAGGAGCCACGGGAGGACGAGACCACCGATACCGGAGCAGGCGATGATCGCCGCCGTGTTCCCGCCGCTGAGGGCGAGGTGCTGCTCGGCGAAGGCCATCATCGACGCGTACTGGGGTGCGATCGAGACGGCGAACAGGAACGTGACCACCCACAGCATCGGGCCACCGTCGCGAGCCGCCCAGAACAGCACCGACGCGAGGACCGAGAGGGCCATCGCGGCGCCCACGATCGTGCCCGGCTGAACCCGGCGAGCGAGCGGGATCGAGAGGACGCGGCCCAGTGTGAACCC
>JBEBDM010000077.1:0-4314 GCA_041156905.1 Actinomycetota bacterium
CGACGCGACCGAGCCGGTGCCCGACACCGCTGCGTCGACCTCCGTGGCACCCACCCCGGTGCCCGAGCTTCCCGCACCGGGCGTCTACGCCTATGCGACGACGGGCACCGAGTCGGTCGACGCTCTCGGCGGTGCGTCGCACGACTACCCCGCCGAGACGTACCTCACCGTCACTGGCGACGGATGTGGGGTCCGGCTCCGCTGGGATCTGCTCGAGGAGCGACGCGACGAGTGGGCGCTCTGCGCCGACGAGCACGGAGTCTGGCTCCAACCCGACACGGTCGACTGGCACGCCTTCTTCGGCCAGGGCGAACTGGTGACCACCGACTGCACCGACCCGGCACTCATCGTTCCCCAACCGGCACCCGGCGCGACGCCTCTCGCCCCGACAGCGATGACCTGTACGCGACGCGACGGCGTCTGGAACCACGAGTGGCAGGTCCTCGGCACGGAGTCGCAACAGGTCGCCGGCCAGACCGTGCTCACCGTCCACTCACGTCTCTCGATCGAGATCGACACGGAGACGACGGTGATCGACTGGTGGATGACACCCTCCGGGCTCCCCGTGCTGATGACCTCCTCGAAGGAGTCGAGCAGCGAGACCGTCGCCGGGACGATCGTCTACCGCGAGACCTACACGGCCGAGCTGGTGTCGCTCGAGCCGATGAACTGACGCGCGGCCGATCGGCCCGGGCGCCGCTCCCCCGACTCGAGCGTGCTCAGATGCGCTCGATGATGGTGGCGGTGGCCATGCCGCCGCCCGTGCACATCGCGACCAGTCCGGTCTGGAGATCGCGCCGCTCCATCTCGTCGAGCAGCGTGCCGATGAGCATCGCCCCGGTCGCACCGATCGGGTGGCCGAGCGCCATGGCGCCACCGTTGACGTTGACCTTGTCCCACGGAACCCGGGTGTCGCGGAGGAACTTCATCAGCACCGAGGCGAACGCCTCGTTGATCTCGAACAGGTCGATGTCGGCGAGAGTCATCCCGGCCTTACGCGCACACAGTTCGGCGGCGGCACCCGGGGCGGTGAGCATGATCACCGGCTCGGCTCCCGCGACAGCGGCCATCGTCACCTTGGCGCGGGGCGTCATGCCGTGAGCGGTGGCGTACTCCGGGGAGGCCAGCAGCACAGCGGCCGCACCGTCGACCACACCCGAGGAGTTGCCACCGTGGTGCACGTGGTTGATCTGCGACACGTGGGGGTACGCCTTGCGCGCGATCTCGTCGATCGTCATGTCGCGGCCCGACGGGGTGTAGCCGCCCATACCGGCGAAGCTCGGGGCCAGCTTCGCCAGGTCGGCGAGCGTGGTCCCGGGGCGCGGGTGCTCGTCCTTGTCGAGCGCCAGACGGCCGTCGTCGTGATGGATCGCGACGAGCGAGCGGTCGAAGCGACCCTCGGCGATCGCTGCGGCGGCACGGTCCTGACTGTCGACGGCGAGCTGGTCGAGTTCCTCACGGGAGAAGCCCTCGATCGTGGCGATCAGGTCGGCCGAGATGCCCTGGGGCACCATGTCGTACTGGTCGCGGAGGTGGTTGTTATTCGCGGTGAAGCCGTCGACGTGCATCGGCGAGGGACGCGACATCGACTCCACACCACCGGACACGACGAGGTCCTGGAACCCGGCGAGGATGCCCATCGCCCCGAAGTTGACCGCCTGCTGGCCCGAGCCGCAGAAGCGGTTGAGCGTCACGCCCGGCGCCTCGATCGACCAACCCGCGTCGAGCGCGGCCATGCGGGCGATGTCCATCGAGTGGTCACCACTGCCGGCGCCACAACCCATCACGACGTCGTCGACGTCAGCGGTGTCGAACCCGTTGCGCGCCTGCAGTGCGTTGAGCACCTGCGCCAGGATGCGCTGCGGGTGCACGTCGTGCAGTGCTCCCGTGTCCTTGCCCTTGCCGCGCGGGGAGCGCACGGCGTCGATGATCCACGCGTTGTCAGCCATGGCGCCACCGTACCGAGCGGCCCTCCTCCCCGACGATGCGGGAGGGAGGGCCGTCCCCCGGTCAGCGGTCGGGAGGGACCACCACGACCGGGCAGTGGGCGTGGTGCACGCACGCCGTCGAGACCGACCCGAGCAGCAACCCGTGGAAGCCACCGTGGCCACGGGTGCCGACGACCAGCATCGCTGCGTCGCGCGACGCCTCGATCAACGCGTACGCCGCCGATCCGATGTCGAGGATGCCACGAGCCGTGACATCGAGTGCCCGGACTCTTTCGACCTCGGCGTCGAGCAACTGACGACCGGCGTCCTGCAACTGCTCGAGCACGACACCGCTCCCGTAGGGGCTGGCGGCCGCAACACCGACCTCGACGCCGTGCACGAGCTCGAGGCTCCAACCGTGCAGTCGCGCTTCGTCCACTGCCCAGTCGACAGCGCGACGGGCATCCTCGGAGCCGTCGACCCCGACGACGATCCGGCGCATCGTGTCCCTCGTGGTGCTCATGGCGACCTCCTCCGCGGGATGCGTCACCCCGCACCCACAGCGTGCGCCGGGCGGAGACCACGACCTAGGGGACTAGGTCCCCGTGTGCCGACCCTGCTGTGTCAGTCCTGGGCGAGCACGTCGGCGGCGAGCGTCAGTGCGAGGGCGACAGCCGCACTGCGCTCGACGGCGTTGGTGAAGAAGAGCTGCGCGGCGGCACCGTTGTGGAGCGGCGGCTCACCGAGCGACTTGAGGAGCGCACCGACCTCGCGCGGCTCGGGGATCGGCTCGACCTCGGGCACCGGCGGGTGGGCACGCCAGATGTCGTCGCGTGCAGCGACCGGACGACCTGCACCCCGACGCTGCCGACGACGGCCACGACCTGCCGCACCTGACTGCTGACCCTGGCTCATGCGTCCTCCCTCACCATCTGCTCGGGCCGCAACCCGAGCGCCACACGCAACTGGTCGGCCGACAGGTCGGCCAGCGACGACGACTTCGGCAGGACGAGGTTGGCGATGTGGCGCTTACCAGCCACGACCTCCTCGACCCGCTCGTCGATCGTTCCCGGGCACACGAGACGGTGCGAGATGACCGTCTTGGTCTGCCCGATACGCCACGCACGGTCGCGGGCCTGGTCCTCGACAGCCGGGTTCCACCAGCGGTCGTAGAGCACGACATGGTTGGCGCCCGTCAGGTTCAGGCCGGTGCCACCCGCCTTGAGCGAGAGCACGAGGACACCCGGCCCCGAGCCGGCCTGGAACTCCTCGACGATCTTGTCGCGGACGCCACGGGCAAGGCTGCCGTCGTAGCACTCGACCTTCGTGCCGGTGACCTCCGTGAGGTGTGCAGCGAGCCGGCGTCCCCACGAGGCGAAGTGGGTGAAGACCAGCACACGCTCACCCGCCGCGAACACGCTCTGCACGAGTTCCTCGAGACGGGCCAGCTTGCCGGAGCGACCGTGGAGCGGCTCGCCGTCGTCGCGGTACGCAGCCGGGTGGTTGCAGATCTGCTTGAGCGCCGTGATCGCCGCGAGGATCGCTCCCTGACGCACCTCGCTCCCGTCGGGGCTGTCGACGTCGGCGATGAGCGAGTCGAGCACCGCCTGGTAGAGGCCGATCTGCTCGGGCGTCATCGTGCAGTGGTCGAGCTCGTCGATCTTGTCGGGGAGCTCGCGTGCCACCTCGGGCTCGGCCTTCGTGCGGCGGAAGAGGAGCACGCCGTTCAGCGCCTTCATCGCCGCCTCGCCGTCGCCCGACATCTGGGCCATGAACGAGGCCCTGTTGCCGACGAGGCCGGGGTTGGTGAAGTCGAGGATCGCCCACAGGTCGCCGAGACCGTTCTCGATCGGGGTGCCGGTGAGTGCGACGCGGGTTCCCGCAGGAACACGACGCAGTTGCTGTGCGGTCTCGCTCGTGTGGTTCTTGATCGCCTGCGCCTCGTCGAGCACCATCCGCGACCACTGCGTCGCGCACAGCGCATCGACATCGCGGACAGCAGTGGCATAGGTCGTGATGACGATGTCGGCGCGGGCGATCGCGTTCACCAACTCGTCCTCGTCGGCACGGTTGGCACCGTGGTGGACCATCACTCTCAACTGCGGGGCGAACTTGCGAGCCTCGGCGGCCCAGTTGCCGACCACGGCTGCAGGTGCGATCACCAGCGCCGGATGGCCCGGCTCGGCACTGCGCGCGAGGTGGGCGAGCATCGTCGGCGTCTTGCCGAGACCCATGTCGAGCGCGAGGCATCCGCCGAGATCGGCGGACTCGAGGAAGCCGAGCCAGCCGAGTGCCTCGGCCTGGTACGTACGCAGTTCGCCGGCGAAACCCTTCGGGTTGACCACCGGTTCGAGCGATGCGTCACCGGCCTTGCGGATGATGTCGA
>JBEBDM010000078.1:0-5642 GCA_041156905.1 Actinomycetota bacterium
GAATCGCCCCAGAGGATGGGCAACACGTAATAGCCGTACACCCTCTTCGGGGCAGGCGTGTAGATCTCGATGCGGTAGTGGAACCCGAAGAGGCGCTCGGTGCGATCGCGGTACCAGCACACCGGATCGAACGGGCTGAGCAGCGCACACGCCCCGATGGAACGCGGGGTCCGGGCGTCGGGGTGCACGTAGGCCGGCTGGTCCCAGCCCTCGACGCGCACCTCGCGGACACGACCCTCCTCCACGAGCTCGGCGATGAGCGGCTTGCACGGGGTCAGCTTCTGCCGGTGGTAGTCGGTGAGGTCGGCGAGCGTTCCGATCCCGTGGTGCTGGGCGGCGAGCACCAGCATCTCCTTGCGAGCCTCGCGTTCGGGCAGCGCCGGACGGGCGAGCACCTCGGCCGGGATCACTCGCTCGGTGAGGTCGTACACACGGGCGAAGTCGTTCGGACGGCGGGTCGCCGTGACGATCCCCTTCCAGAACAGGTGCTCGAGGGCGACCTTGGCATCGTCCCAGTCCCACCACTGGCCCTTCTTGCCGACGCGCTCGCTGAGGTCGCCGCTCGTGACCGGGCCCTCGGCAGCGATGCGCGCCAGTACCTCGTCGAAGTACTGGGGTCGTCGACGATGGACGTCCCAGTACTTCGACCACTTGTGCATGCTCTCCATCTGCCAGCGGTGCAGGTGGTAGTGCTCGGTCGGCACGTGGCACGCCTCGTGGACCCAGTACTCGAAGAGATCGCCGGCCGCAGTCGCATCGGCGATGAGACTCCGCGGGTGCGGGCCCAGACGTGCGAAGAGCGGGAGTTCCTGCGAGCGCACCAGCACGTTGACCGAGTCGATCTGGACCAGACCCATCCGGTCGAGGACGCGACGAAGATGCCGACGATCGACGCGCCCGGTCGGGCGCGCGTCGGCGAAGCCCTGCGCGCCGAGTGCGATCCGCCGCGCTTGGGCGAGCGAGACCTGTTGGGGAGGCATCGGCCGGAAGGCCGGGTCAGTCGGCGACGGTGATGCTGACCGAGTGGATGACGACCGGCGTCACCGGACGGTCGCCGGGGCCCGTCGCGACCTTCTCCATCGCGTCGAGGACCTCGAGGCCCTTCACGATCTGACCGAAGTGGTTGTACTGCGGCGGGAGACCGACGCCGCTGGGGCCACTGATCAGGAAGAACTGGCTGCCGTTGGTGTCGGGGCCGGCGTTGGCCATCGCGACCGAGCCGAGCTCGTAGCGACGCTTCACCGGCTCGTCGACGAAGCGATAGCCGGGGCCGCCGCGACCGGTGCCGGTGGGATCGCCGCCCTGGCAGACGAAGCCCTGGATGATCCGGTGGAAGATCACGCCGTCGTAGTAGTGGTACCCGGCCAGGAACACGAAGTTGTTGACCGTGATCGGGGCGTTGATCGCGTCGAGCGCGATGACGAGCGAGCCCATGCTCGTCTCCATCGTCGCCGTGTAGCGCTTGCTGGTGTCGATCCCGAACTCGGGCGACTGGTCGAACTGCTGGGTGACGGGAGCGGAGCCGTCGAGTGCGGGAAACGCGTATGCCATGCCCCCGACCCTACCTTCCGACGTCCGATGGGAGACGAGCGGCCGTGGCGCACTCGTCTCCCATCGGGGAGGTCGATCAGGAGTTGCGGGAGTTGTAGTCGGCGATCAGCTCGTTCGATTGGGCGGCGGCCTCGTCGAGAGCGGTGGCCGGATCGGCTCCGGCGAGGATCGCCGCCACCGTCGAGGCGAGTACCGTGCGGATCTCGCGCAGCGGGCCCACGACCGGACCGGCCGACGTGGGTGCGTCCGGAGCGGCGAGCAACTGCTCGTAGGCCACGGCGAAGCGCGGGTCGGCGGCCAGCGTGCCGGCGAGCGGCTCGAGGTCGCGGGCATCGGTGCGCACCGGCACGTACCCGGTGGCCACGGCCCACTCCGACTGCTGCTGGGCACCCACGAGGTACGCCACGTAGTCCCACGTCGCCGCTGCGCGCACCGGGTCGTCGTGGTTCATCATCCACAGCGCCGCACCGCCGATGAGAGCACCGGGCAGTCCGTCAGGGCCGGGCATCGGTCCGACACCGACGTCACTCGCCGAGATGTTCGGGTACGTCCCCTCGCCGAGCACGGTGAGCACCGGGCCGAGGGAGGCCGAGGTCGCGATGGTCATCGCAGCCGGCTGGCTGGTGTCGGCCATCTTGAGGAGGTTGTCGTAGCCGCTGGCGCTGTTGTCGCCGACGTTGACGGCGAGGCCGTCGTTCACCATCTGCTGCAGCCAGGTCATGACCTCGACACCGAGTTCGTCGTTGTAGAGGACCGACGTCGCACGACCGGAGCGGCCGTTGTCGGCGTCGACGTAGAACTGCTGCGCCTTGGCGAACCACTGCTCGACGTACCAGCCACCGCCCGAGTCGAAGCCCGACTCGACGGAGATGCCGTACGCCCCGGGGGTCGCGGCGACAATCGCCTCGCTCATCGAGCGGACGTCCTCGAGCGATGCGGGCGGCACCTCGGGATCGAGACCCGCCGCCTCGAAGAGACGCTTGTTGTAGAAGAGCACCGGGTTCGAGACGTTGAACGGCATCGCCCACTGGACACCCTCGGTGGCGTAGGCGCTCATCGCCGACGGCAGGAAGGCCGACGTGTCGAAACCAGCGTCGGTGATGCACTGACCCACGGGGATGCTCGCATCGGTGTCGACCGCGGCCTGCACCATGAACTCGGGCATCTGCACGAGATCGGGGCGGCTGTCCTGGTCGCTCTGGAGGAACTTGTCGTTCGTCTCCTCGTAGCTCGCCTCGACGAGGGTCACCTTCACGGCGTCCTGCGACGAGTTGTACACGTCGGTCAGACGGGTGAGTTCCTCACCGAGCGGGCCACCCATGCCGTGCCAGAACGTGATCTCGACCGGGCCCGACGCGGTGGCGAGTGCCGCCGTGTCGCAGGCCGGGAGCGAATCGAGGGGGACCGTCGTGGTCGACTCGGCGGCCGTGGTGCTGACCTCGCCCGACGGGTCGGTCGAGCCATCGGTCGCGGCCGACGTGGTGGTCGCGTCGGCACCCGACGAGGTGATCGAGTCGCCTCCGCTGCACGCAGCGAGGAGGCCGGCCACCGCGATCGCGACGGCGACCCCACGGCGGCTGTGACGAGTGGTTCGTTGCATCTGCTTCATCCCTTCACTGCGCCTGCGGTCAGGCCTCGGACGAGTTGGCGCTGGAAGACGACCAGCATCACGAAGATGGGAAGGGCCGCCACGACCAGACCTCCCGTCACGAGGTTGACCTTGCTGATGTCCCCGGGCGTCTTGAGACGCTCGAGGCCGATCTGGATCGTACGGTGCGCTTCATCGGTCACCACCTGCGAGGGCCAGAGATAGGCGTTCCAGGTGCCGAGGAAGGTGAACAACCCGAGCGCACCGAGGGTCGGGCGGCTCAGCGGGGTGGCGACCTCCCACAGGAAGCGCATGTGACCCACGCCGTCGAGCGCTGCCGCCTCGCGCAACTCACCAGGGATCTGGAGGAACACCTGTCGCACGAGGAACACCCCGAACGTGCTCGCCAGCGAGGGCACGATGAGCCCGAGGTAACTGTTGATCCAGCCGAACGAATCGGCGGTGCGCTGGTTGATCACGACGGTGACCTCGGCCGGCACGAGCATCGTCGCGAGGAAGAGCACGAACACCCAGTCGCGGCCCGGGAAGCGGAGGAACGCGAAGGCGTAGGCGGCGAGGACGCTCGTGATGATCACGCCCAACGTCACCGCTCCGGAGACGAAGAGACTGTTGAGCATCAGGCGACCGAGGTCGCCGTCGATCCATGCTGAACGGATCGTGTCGAGCGTGAGGTCGACCGGCAGCAGCGACCGCGGATGGTCGAGCGAGTCCTTGCCCGACTTCAGCGACTGCAGGACCACGGCGTAGATCGGGAAGAGCACGATCGCGGCGATCGCGATCAGCAGCGCGTAGCGACCGACCTTGCGCCATCCCCTCGGCACACCGAAGGTCGCCGGCGTCGCGGCATCAGCGGCCATAGTGCACCCGCTTGTCGAGACCACGGAACTGCACCACGGCGAACACGAGCGAGATGAGGAACAGCAGCACCGCTGCGGCGCTCTTCAGACCGAGGTCGTTGTGGATGATCGAGTTGCGTCCGTAGATGAGGAACGGGATCGTCGTCGTGCTCTTGTCGGGTTCCGGTCCACCGGCAGTGAGCAGCGCCACCTCGCCGTAGGTCTGCAGCGCACGGGTCGTGAGCACCACGGTCACGAACAGGATCGACGGGGCCAGCATCGGCAGGGTCACGTTCGTGAACCGCCGCACACCACCGGCACCATCGACGTACGCACTCTCGTAGAGGTCCTTCGGGACGCTCTGGAGACCGGCGGTGATCACGATGAACGTGAAGCCGAGGCTCGCCCAGATGCTGCTCAACGCCACGGCCGGCAGCGCCGTGTCGGGGTCGCGCAACAGGCCGGGGTTCTTCAGCGACGGGATCCAACCACTCAGGAGGTCGCTGAGGACGCCGATCTCGGGCTGCAGGAGGACGAACCACACGAGGCTCGCCACGGCGACACTCGTGGCGACGGTGCTCGAAAAGATCGTGCGGAAGATGGCGATCCCCCGGAGGTGCTTGTCCGCGAGAACCGCCAGGCCGACTCCGAGGACGAGACCCGCAGGCACGGTGAGCAGTACGAGCTTCACCGTCACGCCGAGGGCGTGCTGGAAGTCGTCGCTCATGAAGACGTCGGAGTACTGACCCCATCCCGCGTCGCGGCAACGACGGCCGGTCGCGTCGCACCGCAGATGGCCGTTCTGGATGGCCCTCACCAGTGGATAGACCGTCCAGACCCCGAGCAGGGCGACGGACGCGGCCAGCATCGCCACCGCGGGCGGCAGGTCGCGCCAACGGCGCTTCACGGGAGACGCACCCCGCTGGCGGCGTCGAAGCGGTGCCGGTGCGCGCTCGGCGCCACCAGTCCGACCGAGTCACCCACGGCCGGGAGCGAGCCGGACGGGGTCGTGCGCACGACGACGCGGGCGCCGTCGACATCGGTGACGACGAGGACCTCGTGTCCGAGGTTCTCCACCTGACGCACGACGCCGTGGAGATCGGCCGTGGACTCGGCACCAGCGAGCACGACGTGCTCCGGGCGGATCCCGACGCGCACCTCGCTCGAACCGAGCATCCCCGCCGGGAGCACGTTCATCGGCGGCGTGCCGATGAACTGGGCGACGAACACCGTGGCCGGCCGGTCGTAGACCTCCGACGGGGTCCCGACCTGCTGAAGGCGGCCGTGGTCGAGCACGGCGACACGCGTGCCCATCGTCATCGCCTCGACCTGGTCGTGGGTGACGTAGACGAACGTGCTGTCGAGACGGCGGTGGAGATCGACGAGTTCGGCGCGGGTCTCGCCACGGAGCTTGGCGTCGAGGTTGCTCAGCGGCTCGTCCATGAGGAAGACCGAGGCATCACGCACGATCGCCCGGGCGAGCGCCACGCGCTGCCGCTGACCGCCGCTCAGCTGACCCGGCTTGCGCTTCAGGTACGGAGTGAGCCCGAGGATCTCGGCCGCATTCGCCGCGGCGGCCGCACGGGTCGACCTGTCGACGCCTCGTGCCTTGAGCGGGAACTCGATGTTCGCCTGCACGGTCTTGT
>JBEBDM010000079.1:0-4781 GCA_041156905.1 Actinomycetota bacterium
CGACGTCGAACGCCGCGCCCGTGAGCTGTACGAGGGGGCGTCCGACGGCGTGGGTCTCGTCCTGCTCGTGCTGGTGGTGGTCGTCGGCGCACCGATCGTCGAGGAGATCGTCTACCGCGGTCTGCTCCACGGGGCCCTCGTCGAACGATTCGGTCGGTGGACCGGGCTGCTCGTCGTCGCGGTCTGGTTCGCGCTGGTGCACTTCCAGCCGGTGGAGATCCCCGGCCTGCTCGTCATCGCCGTCGTCCTCGGCGTGCTGAGGGCGCAGACGGGCCGACTCGGTGCGAGCATCCTCGCCCACATGGCCTTCAACGCCGCCGGACTCCTGCTGGTCGCAGGGTCCTGACCGAGATGACCACCCTCCACGTGGGACAATGCGACAACGAGTACCGAGAACGGCATGACTGACCAGACAGCCCCCGAATCCGTCCCCGCCCCCGAGTCCGAACAGGCCGAGGGGTCCGCGCGCCCCGACTCGCTCGGGCGTCGCATCGTCCGTCGTGTGCTGCGTCGGCCCTCTGCCTGGCTGATGAGCCCCTGGCCTGCCGAGCGGATGGCGCGCTACGTCACGTCGCTGGTGCTCGTCGGTGGAGCGACCTTCGCGATCCTCCAGGTCGTCCACCTCGACCTGCTGCTCGCCGACAACACGCCCACCGGTGGCGACATGGGTGCCCACGTGATGGGCCCGGCCTACCTGCGCGACCACCTGTTGCCGAACTTCCAGATCGCCGGGTGGAGCAACTACTGGTACAACGGATTCCCGCTGTACCGCTTCTACATGGTCATCCCGGCGTTGCTGATCGTGGCGCTCAACGTCGTGCTGCCGTACGGGATCGCCTTCAAGATCGTCACGGTGCTGGGTCTGC
Source organism: Actinomycetota bacterium (assembly GCA_041156905.1). Taxonomy (GTDB): domain Bacteria; phylum Actinomycetota; class Acidimicrobiia; order Acidimicrobiales; family Ilumatobacteraceae; genus UBA668. The sequence continues at coordinate 867 of JBEBDM010000079.1, forward strand.
TCACGCTGCCGTTCTGCGCGTGGTGTTTCGGGCGTCTCGCCCGGTTCCGGTTCCCGATCCCCGAGCTGATGGCGCTCGCTGCCCTCGCGTTCCTGATGGACGAGTCGTTCAGCATCTACGGCGGGAACATCAAGAGCACGATGGCCGGCGAGTTCTCGTTCTCGATCGCCCTGTCGCTCGGTGTCCTCGGCCTCGGCCTGCTGGCCCGCGGTCTCGAGACCGGTCAGTACCGCAACTGGACGGCCATCGTCCTCGCCCTCTCGATGCTGTCGCACGGCATCGTGCTCATCTTCGTGGTGCTCGGTGCGCTGCTGCTGTGGCTGATCTGGCTCGACAAGAGCCGTGCGGTCTACGGCATCACGATGGGCGTGACGGCGGTGCTGTTGAGCGCCTTCTGGGTCGTGCCGTTCCTGTTCAACCACGCCTACATGACCGACATGAAGTACGGGTACCGGCCGAACGGCACGGAGGACTCGTTCTGGGACATGTTCTTCCCGTGGCCGACCTTCTACGACATCCTCGTGTCGGGGTTCGCCCTCATCGGTTTCATCAGCAGCATCGTGAAGCGCAACCTGACGGGCGCCTGGATGGGCATCCTCTGCCTGGCGCTGATGGGAGCGACCTTCCTCGCCCGCGAGAGCCTGCCCGTCATCGGCCTGCTCTGGAACCCGCGCCTTCTGCCGTTCCTCTATCTCGTCCGGTTGATGCTGATGATGGTCGGCATCGTCGACACCGTCACGTTCGTGGCGCGCGGCATCCGCGGTGCCGACTTCTCTGGCCGCCACGACTGGATCCTCGGAACGGTCACGGCCGGCGTGGTGTTCGTCGGGGTCATGGGTTCGGCGCTGTTCCTGTACCGCGAGATGCCGGGTGGCCGCCTGACCACCAAGAACGGTGAGTCGGTCTACTCGTGGGGCTTCGGCGGCTGGGATCCGATCACGCTCTCGCCGACCTCGAAGGACGCCCTCGCCGACGGCTGGACCCGCTACAACTTCGGTGGTTACGAGGGGCGCCCCGCGTACGGCGAGTACAAGGCACTCGTCGACGCCATGGGGGCGATCGGTGAGGAACGCGGCTGTGGCCGTGCCCTGTGGGAGAACAACAAGGACACGGGCGCCTACGGCACCACGATGGCCCTGATGCTGTTGCCCCACTGGACCGACGGATGCATCGCCAGCCAGGAGGGCCTGTTCTTCGAGGCCTCCGGCAGTACGCCGTACCACTTCCTGTCCGCCGCGGCGATGAGCGAGAAGAGCTCGAACCCGGTGCGTGAGCTCCGCTACACCGACAACGACGCGTCGGTCGGTGTGCCGATGCTCCAGAAGCTCGGCGTGAAGTACGTGATGGTCTTCACCGATGCAGCCCGCGAGGAAGCGGCGGCGCACGGCGACCTGACGCTGCTCGACCAGGTCGGACCCTGGAACATCTACGAGGTGGCCGAGGCCGACATCGTGGTGCCGCTGGCGGTCGAGCCGGTCGTGGTGAACCCGCGCCCCGGCGACCAGCGTGAGCGCAACCTCGAGCTCGGCACGAGCTGGTTCCAGAACCCCGACGAGTGGGCGGCGATACCGGCCGACGACGGGCCTGACTCGTGGCAGCGCATCGACGTGCAGGTCGACACGACCCGCAGGGTGGGCAGCGCACCCGGTGAGCCGGGTCGCAAGGTCGACATCGTCGTCCCGCAGGGGACGATCGCCCCGAAGGCCCTCCCGGCCATCGAGGTCACCAACGTGGTGATCGGCAACCAGGACGTGAGTTTCGACGTCTCCGAGACGGGTGTGCCCGTCCTCGTGAGGATCAGCTACTTCCCGAGTTGGAAGGTCGAGGGCGCCGAGGGCCCGTACCGCGTGGCCCCGAACTTCATGGTCGTCGTCCCGACCTCGACGAGCGTGCGGCTGGAGTACTCCTCGAGCGGCATCGACAAGGGTGCATGGGTGCTGACCCTGATCGGGATCGGCCTGTTGTTCGTCTGGCGGCGTCGCGGTGACGTGGTCCACGCCAACGCCCATCCGTACCTGGTCGACGATCTCGACGGCGAGAGCGACGACGAGGGGGAGCGGGAGCCGGCGATGGTCGGCGGAGCGCTGGCTGAGGCCGATTCGGGAGCAGGGTCTCCCGAGCCGGGGCTCGGAGGCCCCGATTCCGGGGCCGACGACGGGGGAGCGGGAGCCGACCCCACTCCGCCCGCCGGTAGCCTCTAGGCCCGCATGCCCCCTACCGATTCTCGGGTGCTCGCCGACATCGTCAAGGCCTACGACGTCCGCGGCACCGTCCCCGACCAGATGAACACCGACGTCGCCCATGCGCTCGGTGTCGGCTTCGCCCGCTTCTGCGGGGCGAGCACCGTCCTCGTCGCCCGCGACATGCGTCCCTCGGGCCCCGAGCTCGTCGACGCCTTCGCCCGCGGCGTGTGCGAGCAGGGTGCCGACGTCATCGACCTCGGGCTCGCCAGCACCGACATGCTGTACTTCGCCGCTGGCACCCTCGATGCCCCGGGGGCGATGTTCACCGCCTCGCACAACCCGGCCCAGTACAACGGCGTGAAGTTCTGCCTCTCGGGTGCACGTCCTGTCGGTCAGGACACCGGACTCGATGTCGTGCGCGACACCGCCGTCGAGGTGCTCGAGGGTCGCGGGCCGCTCGGTGCCGCGACGCCGGGCTCGGTGAGCACGCGCGACATGCTGCAGGCGTTCGCCGACCACGTGGTGTCCTTCGTCGACGCTCCGTCGCTGCGGCCAATGAAGGTCGTGGCCGACACGGCCAACGGGATGGGCGGCCTGGTCGTCCCCGTCGTGTTCGATCGCATCCCGCAGATCCAGCTCGAGGTCATGTACGGCGAGCTCGACGGCACGTTCCCCAACCACCCCGCTGACCCGCTGCAGCCCGCCAACCAGCGCGACCTGCAGGCGCGTGTGTTGGCTGGTGGCTTCGACATCGGCCTCGCCTTCGACGGCGACGCCGACCGTGTCTTCGTCGTCGACGAGACCGGTCGCGGTCTGAGTGGCTCGACCACCACGGCGATCCTCGCCGCAGGTGTCCTGCGCACGAACCCCGGCGCGACCATCCTCCACAACCTGATCTGTTCCCGGGCGGTTCCCGAGGTCGTGCGCGAGAACGGTGGCGTCCCCGTGCGCACCAAGGTGGGTCACTCGTTCATCAAGCAACTGATGGCCGACACCGGAGCGGTGTTCGGTGGCGAGCACTCGGCGCACTACTACTTCCTGCGCAACTTCCGTGCCGACAGCGGCCTGATCGCGAGCATGCTCATGCTCGACGAGGTCAGCCGGTCGGGCGGTCCGCTCTCCACCCTCCGGGCCCCGTTCGAGCGCTATGCGTCGAGCGGCGAGATCAACACCGCGGTCGACGACACGGCCCGCGTGATCAGTGGGGTCGCGGCCGAGTTCGCCGGCCACCCGCAGGACCTCCTCGACGGTCTGACGGTCGACTGCGGCTCGTGGTGGTTCAACCTGCGCCCCTCGAACACCGAGCCGCTCCTGCGTCTCAACCTCGAGGCCCCCACCCGCGACGAGTGCGACCAGCACGTGGCCGAGCTGCTCGGGCTCATCACGAGCCGCTGATCCGCTCTCCGGCGCCCTACGCTCGACACCGACCCCTGGAAGGACCTGACATGGCACTCGATCCCCGTCTCCTGGCCGTGCTGGCCTGCCCTGTCGACAAGGGCCCGCTCTACGACCTCGGTGAGGCCGGCTTGTACAACCCGCGCCTGCGTCGTCGGTACGAGGTCCGCGACGGAATCCCGGTCATGCTGCCCGACGAGGCCGTCGAGGTGAGCGAAGCCGAGGCCTCGGGTCTCGACGCTCGCATCGCCTCGGGCGAGTTGCGCCCGACCTTCGGATCCTGACCCGACCCCTCCGCCACTCGCTGGTAGTTTCGTCGGCGATCCGAGGAGAGACG
>JBEBDM010000080.1:0-14380 GCA_041156905.1 Actinomycetota bacterium
ACGCGGCGACCTCTCCCCCGTTCAGGACCACGTCGCCGATGCTCAGTTCGCCGTCGACGAGGTGCTCGCGCACCCGGTGGTCGATCCCCTCGTAGCGCCCGCAGAGTAGGGAGAACCCGGCGCCCGGCCCCTCCGAGGCACGTGCAGCGAGTTCCTCGGCCATGCGCTGGTCGAACCGGCGGCCGCCGGGGCCGAGCAGGAAGAGCGGTCGCGGCGGATCGGCCGCCTCGACGCTGGCGAAGATCGGCTCGGCCTTCATCACCATGCCGGCTCCCCCACCGAAGGGAGCGTCGTCGACCGTCCGGTGGACGTCGGAGGTGTGATCACGAGGGTCGTGCACGCGCAGGTCGAGCAGACCGGAGGCCCGAGCCTTGCCCAGGAGGCTCTCCGCGCAGAATGCGTCGACGAGGCCGGGGAAGATGGTGAACACGTCGATGCGCACGGTCTGCCAGCCTAGGGCACGTGATCTACCACCTGACCGAACCCGCCCGTTGGGAGCGCTCCCTCGCCGAGGGGGTCCACACGGGCAGCACCCGTGGCATCGACCTCGAGCAGGAGGGCTACATCCACTGCAGCACCGCCGAGCAGTGGCCGGGGGTCGTCGAGCGCTACTACGCCGACTGCCCGTCGATCCTGCTCCTGCACGTCGACGAGACACGGCTGACGTCACCGCTGGTGTACGAGCAGCTCGGGGCGGCCCCTGCCGCGTTCCCCCACGTCTACGGTCCGATCCCCCTCGACGCGGTCGTGGAGGTCGAGGTCGTCAGGTGAGGTCGAACAGACCCTCGGGCGGATCGATCACGATCCGGCCGTCGACGATGCCGTCGACGAACACCATCGGCACAAGGCCACCGTCCTCGAGTTCGAGGAGGTCGTGGGCCGGGTTGGCGACCACGGCGGTACAGGGGCCGTAGGGCGTCCCGTCGCGGCCGACGACCTCGAGGCCCACGAGGTCGTGCACGTAGTGACCGTCGGCGGGCTCGGGCAGCGGCTCGGCCAGCAGCGGCAGGCTCACGAAGCGCTCTGCGGCCGTGCGATCGGCGAGCTCCTCGAAGTGGACGAGCCAGCGGGTGCCGGCACGACGGGCCGAGGCGACCGTGAGCCAGGTCTCGCCGGCCTTCAGACGCGCACCGACCGCGAGGCGTTCCTCGCGGTCAGTGATCAGGTCGATGTAGATGTCGCCGCGCACGCCGTGCGGGCGGCCGGTGCGTCCGACCTCGCGGAGCGTCACGTCAGTCGACGAAATCGACGTCGACATCGACGTCGTCGCGGGTGGCCGCTGCACGGACCACGGAGCGGATGCTCTGTGCGGTCCGGCCACGACGGCCGATGACGCGACCGAGGTCGCCGGGGCCGACAGCCACCTCGAGGCGGATGCGGCTCGAACCCTCGAACACGCGCACGTCGACCGCCGACGGGTCGTCGACGAGGGAACGCACGATGTGGGTCAGCACGGCGATGGCCGTGGGCGACTGCTCGCTCATCGCGAGTCGGTCACTTGCCGGTGCGGGCCGACGAGAACTGGGCCCATGCGCCCGAGATCTCGAGGAGCTTCTTGACGCGCTCGGTCGGCTGGGCGCCGTCGAGCAGCCACTTGACGGCCTTGTCGTTGTCGACGCTGAGGGCCGACGGCTCCTGACGCGGGTTGTAGGTGCCCACGATCTGGATGAAACGACCGTCACGGGGCGACCGGCTGTCGGCCGCCACGATGCGGTACTGCGGCTGCTTTGTCTTGCCGACTCGGGTGAGGCGCAGCTTCACTGCCATGCGCTAGGTGCTCCTTGGATGCGAGAAACTCGTTGAGGTTATCAGCGGAACGGCGGGAACCCACCGGGAAGACCCGGAGGGAGGTTGTCGAGCATCCCGCCGGGCAGTCCGCCGGGCACACCGCCGGGGAGTCCGCCGCCCGGGGTGAACCGGCCGCCCTTCTTCCCCTTGCCCTTGCCCTTGCCGGGACGGCCCACGCCCATCGCGCCCATCCGCTTCATCATCTTCTGCATCTCCTGGAACTGCTTGACCAGGCGATTGACGTCGGTGACGGTGGTCCCGCTGCCCATGGCGATGCGGGTGCGGCGGCTGCCGTTGATGATCTCGGGCTTGCGCCGTTCGAGTGGGGTCATGCTGCGGATGATCGCCTCGACGGGCTTGAGCTGCTCGTCGCCGATCTGGGCGCCCTTCAGCTCCTTGGGCATCCCGGGCATCATCCCCATGAGGTTGCCGAGCGGGCCCATCTTCTTGAGCGCCTGCATCTGCTCGAGGAAGTCGTCGAGGGTGAACTCGCCCTCGAGGAGCTTCTCGGCGGCGGCCTCGGCCTGGTCCTTCTCGAAGGCCTGCTCGGCCTGCTCGATGAGGGTCAGCATGTCGCCCATGCCGAGGATCCGGCCGGCCATGCGGTCGGGGTGGAACTGCTCGAACTCGGAGAGCTTCTCACCAGTGGAGGCGAAGGCGATCGGCCGGCCGATGACCTCCTTGACGCTGAGCGCCGCTCCGCCACGGGCGTCGCCGTCGAGCTTCGACATGATCACGCCGTCGATGGCGAGGGTGGCGTGGAAGGCCTCGGCCACGCTCACGGCGTCCTGTCCGGTCATCGCGTCGACGACGAGGAAGGTGTAGTTCGGCTCGATGACCCGGCTGATCTGACGGACCTGCTCCATCATCTCGAGATCGATGGCGAGGCGACCGGCGGTGTCGACGATCAGCACGTCACGGCCGAGACGGCGGGCCTCGGCGAGACCCTTGCGGGCGGTCTCGACCGGATCGCCCGGCTCGCTGAACACCGGAACGTCGATCTGGCGGCCGAGCGTGCGCAACTGCTCGACGGCGGCCGGACGCTGGAGGTCGGCACCGACGAGCAGCGGCTGGCGGCCCTGGGCCTTGAACCAACGCGCCAACTTGGCCGAGTTGGTGGTCTTGCCCGAACCCTGGAGGCCGGCCATGAGCACGACGGTGGGCGGACGCGACGCGAAATGGATCTTGAGGGTCTCGCCACCGAGCATCGCGGTGAGCTCGGCGTTGACGATCTTGACGACCTGCTGGCCGGGGTCGAGTGCCTGACTGACCGCCGCTCCGACCGCCTGCTCGCGGATACGGGCCACGACGTTGCGGACGACACCGACGTTGACGTCGGCCTCGAGCAGGGCGGTACGGATCTCCTTGAGGACCTCGTCGACGTCGTCAGCGGTGAGGCGGCCCTTGCCGCGCAGACGCTTGACGATCCCTTCGAGGCGTGAGGACAGCGAATCGAACATGCGTCGACACGCTACCGGCAGGGCTGTGGCCAGCCCTGCCGGTGAACGGTGCTCGGTCGTGACGGACCGGGTCAGCCCCGGCCTCGATACCCGGACTCAGCCGATCGAGTCGATGCCGGTGACGACGCCGGCCTCGACAGCGACGTTGACCCGCTGCGGGCTGTAGTCGGCCGTGAGCTGCTGGCCCGCACCGTCGAGGGTGCTGACCCGGACGGTCCAGCCCGCTCCCTCGGCCACCTTCGTGGCCTCGTCGAGCGTCAGACCGACGAGCGAGGCCTCGGCGGCGGCGAGATCGAGTTCGGCGGCGATCGTCTCAGGGGTCGGCGTCACCACGTCGGTCCCCGGCGTCACGACGTCGGTCGAGACGGTCCCGGTGTCGATCACACCCGTGTCGACGGGCACCGTCTCCACCGGAGCCGGCTCGGGCAGGTCGAGGTACTCCTCACCGACGGCGACCATCGTCGCCGTGGTGCCGTCGGCCGCAGTGAACGAGTACGCCGGCAGGACGTAGATCGAACCGTCCTCGCCCCACACCGTGGTGAGTTCCATCGAGACGCTCGTGAACTCGACAGCGATCTCCTCGGGCTCGGGCATCGTCTCGGGCGGCATCATGTCGGGAGCCACCGTGTCGGACACAGGCTCGACAGGAGCCCCGACGGTGGCACTGCCGGTCGAGGAGACCGCCGTGTCCATCGCCACGCCTCCCTTGGCGTAGGCCATCCAGCCACCGAACCAGCCCCACTTGCCGGTGCGGTCGTTGAGGCGGGTGATCGCCTCGTCGACACTCACGAGCGGATACTCGCCCGCCGGGGTGGCGGCCGCGAGGGTGCCCGACGCCCAGGTGATCGCGCCGTCCTCACCGAAGCCGGCGGACACGCTGGCGGGGCTGCGGAACCCGCCGAGCGACAGGAATCCCGTCACGTAGGCACCCCAGTCGTCGGCGTAGGTCTCGAGGGTCACCGAGTCGGCGTCGTAGCCCCAGTCGGCGAGAAGACCACGGAAGAGGGTCTCGGCCTCGGCCTTGTCGGGCACGTTGGCCGGCGGGGTGGGCTCGATGACCACGCAGGTCTCCTCGACGACCGTGGTGTCGACAGGAGTCCCCGTGTCGATGGTCGCGGTGTCGGGCGTCGCGGTCCCGGACGAGGCGTCCGTGCCACCGCCGGCGACCGGGTCGACGGCCACGCCGGGCTGGACGCAGCCCTCGGCGATCGCACGACCGCCGTCCATCGGGCCCGGGTTGTACCACCACGAGAGCATCCCGTCGGTGCCGATCTGCAGGCTCGGACCGGAGTAATCGGTCGAGCCGATCACCCAGCCACCGCCGTACTCGGCGGGCAACGGCTGAAGATCTCCGGTGAGACCGAACGAGGCCGCAATCGCTGCCACGCGGGCAGCGTCAGGCGTCGCGCCGGTCTCGAACGACCATGCGGCTGCCGAGGTCGGCAGGCCACTCGCATCGCCGCTGAACGAGTACGTGTAGTTCGCCCAGGGGGCCCACATCGAGGCGTCACCCGCCACGCTCGACTCGGCACCGGCGACGCCGGCCAGCTTCGAGCCGCCGAGGTTGGCGCCGATGTGGATCACCGACGGCGTGCCACCGAGGGTGGTGGACGAGTCGTCGCCACAGGCGCTCAGGGCCATCACGGCGAGGGCGGGGATCGCGGCGATCAGTGCGATGCGGCGGGAACGGATCATGTCGGGAACCTCCGGTGTCGTGGACACCCTTGTGACGTCGATGCCCCCTGCCGTGGTTCCCGGAAGGGGGCGATTTCCTCAGTCGGTGGCGAACAGCGCTCCGACGAACTCGGCCGGATCGAAGGGCACGAGGTCGCCGATGGTCTCCCCGAGACCGACCAGCTTCACGGGGATGCCGAGCTCGGTCTCGATGGCGAAAACGATGCCGCCCTTCGCGGAGCCGTCGAGCTTGGTGAGCACGACACCGGTGAGCCCGTCGCCGTCGCCCACCGCCGTCGCCGCACCGAACTCGCGCGCCTGGGCCAGACCGTTCTGCCCCGTCGTGGCGTCGATGACGAGGAGGACCTCGGTGACGTTGCCGTTGCCCTTCGCGGCGACACGGCGCACCTTGCGCAGTTCGTCCATCAGGTTGCTCTTGGTGTGCAGCCGGCCAGCGGTGTCGCCGAGCACGAGGTCGAGACGGCGGGCTGCCGCGCTCTCGATGCCGTCGAAGATCACCGAGGCCGGATCGCCGCCCTCGTTGCCGCGCACGATCGCCGCGCCGGATCGCTCGGCCCACGTGGTGAGCTGTTCGGCCGCAGCAGCCCTGAAGGTGTCGCCGGCGGCCATCATCACCGTGCGCCCGAGAGCGGCCTGCTGGGCCGAGACCTTGCCGATCGTGGTGGTCTTGCCCACGCCGTTGACACCGACGAACAGCCACACGTCGGGACGACCGTCGGCACCCTCACCCGCGAAATGCAGGGCACGATCGCTGTGGTCAAGACGCGACGTCATCTCCCCTTGCAACGCATTGAGCAGGCCGTCGGCGTCAGCGATCTCCTTGGCCTTGACCCGCGCCCGCAGCCCGGTGAGCAACTCGTCGGTCACCCGCACACCGACATCGGCGCGCAGGAGCGCCTCCTCGAGTTCGTCCCATGTCTCGGACGTGATCCCGCCGCGACTGCGGACCCCGAGGAACGCCCCCGTGAGCGCTGCCCTGGCCCGACCCATGCGCGAGCGGATCGTCGGGGTCGCCACGACGGGCGGTTCGCCAGGCAACTCGGTCGCGACGTCGGCAGGCTGTGCGCCGTCCGTCGGTCCCTCGCCGGGGAGAACGTCGACAGCCCCCGACTCGACTGCGGTGGCCGGCGTGACGACCGGAGGCGTCGCGATCGTCAGGCTCCCGGCAGCCGTCTCCCGTGGCGCACCGCCCGAGCGGCGGTTCCAGACGACGACGCCGATACCGAACACCGGCACCAGGACGAGCAGGGCGAGGAGCAGCTGGTTCATGCGCCCCTGAGGCTACCGGTCACCCGTGCGACGGACCGTCGCTCAGACGCTGGGCCAACCAGGCGATGGGAATGCTGACGAACATGACGAGGGTCGCCACGACGTTGACGACAGCCGGCGCCTTCGGCCGGGCGAAGTTGTTGTAGATCCACTGCGGCAGGGTCGTGTAGCCCGAGCCGCTGGTGAAGGTCGTCACGACGATCTCGTCGAAGCTCAGCGCAAAGGCGAGGATCCCGCCGGCGAGCAGGGCAGATCGCACGAGGGGGAAGGTCACGAGACGGAACGTCTGGAAGGGCGAGGCGCCGAGATCGGCCGATGCCTCGAGCAGGTTCGGCGACATCCGTCGGAGCCGGGCGATGACGTTGTTGTAGGCGATCACCACGCAGAACGTGGCGTGAGCGATCACCAGCGAGTGGAAACCGAGACCGACCTCGAACGAGACGATCCCGAGGTCGATGGTCCGGGTGAAGGTGTTCTGCAACGCGAGACCGGTGACGATGCCCGGGAGCGAGATCGGCAACACCATGAGGAACGACACCGCGTCGCGACCGAAGAAGCGCCGGCGGTGCAGCGCGAACGCAGCGAGTGTTCCGAGGACGAGGGCGATCAGTGTCGCGACGAGCGCGACACGGACAGAGAGCAAGAGCGCCTCTCGCGGCCCGTCGGTCTCCCACGCCTCGCGCCACCAGCGCAGGGTCCAGCCGTCGCCCGGCAACGACACCGACTTCGCCCGGGTGAACGAGAGCCGGGCGACGACGAGGAGCGGGACGTAGAGATACGCCACCGTCAGCGCCGTGATCGCGGCCAGCACCCATCGGACGGGACGGGACAGTCGCATCTCAGAGACTCTCGAAGGCGCCGATGCGGCGCATGGCGAGCAGGTACAGGACGATCATCACCAGGGGGAGGATCGTGTAGGCCGCAGCGAGCGGCTGGTTCGGCGCCCCGAGGGTCGCGTTGATGAACTCGCCGAACATCACCCGCTGGCGACCGTCGATGACGATGCGCGGGAGGATGTAGTCGCCGAGCGACAGCGAGAACGTGAAGATCGATCCCGCGGCGATGCTCGGGAGCAGGAGCGGGACCATGACCGAGCGGAAGGTCCGCCACGGTCGGGCCCCGAGATCGCCGGAGGCGTCGATCAACGACGCCGGCATCCGCTCGAGGCCGGCGTACACGGGAAGGACCATGTACGGAAGCCACAGGTAGGTGAGAGCCACGATGACCGCGGCCGTGCTGTACCCGGGCGTCATGCCGAAGACGCTCTGGAGGAAGCCTCCCCCACCGCGTCCCTCGGCCGCGAACTTGTTGCCACCGGCCGGCGCCACCATCGTGCGCCAGGCGTAGGTCTTCACCATGTAGCCCGCCCAGAGCGGGAGCATGATGCCCACCATCAGGCCGCGCCGGATCCATCGCGGCGCGATCTTGGCGATGAAGAACGCCGTCGGCAGGGCGAGGGCCACCGACAGGATCGTCACGGCGGCAGCGATGCCCACCGTCTGACCGAACAACCGCAGCGCCGTGGTGTCGAGCAGCGCGTCGCGGAGGTTGTCGGTGGTCAGGTCGCTGGTGGGCTTCTGGGAGGCCGGGTCGAGCCGGAAGAACGCGGCGACCACCAGCAGGACCAGGGATCCGACGTAGATGACGAGCATCCAACTGAGCGTCGGACCGAGGGTGAGCGCGAGCGCCCACCGTGGATGCCTCCGGAGGAGACGGCCGAGCGAGCGCGACGGATGGGGGGACGTCGCCGTCCCCCCATCCGTCATCGCCGGCGTCGGACCTGAGGTCACGCCCTCAGGGCGTTCCAGGCGTTGACCCACTCGGTGTAGGGAACGCAGGTCACGTCGGTGCGGCCGTCGAGGCACTCCTCGGTGGCGGTGGTCCAGTACCACACGTCGGTCCAGTAGCTCTCGTCCTCGGCGTGGTAGAGCGTGCAGTGGTCGGCGTTGGCCGTCAGGGCGCAGCCCTTCTGGTTGCTCGGAGCCTCACCGAAGTACTCGGTGGCCTGGGCGTTCGCCCACGGCGACGAGATCCAGTCCATCCACAGCTTCATGCAGTTCGGGTTGGCGGCCTTCGTGGAGAGCATCCACGTGTCGCTCCAACCCGTCGCGCCTTCGACCGGCTTGGTGGTGGCGATCTTGGCGCCCTCACCCTCGGCGAAGTTGGCCACGACCTGCCAGGTGGTACCGGCGAGGAGCGTTCCGTCGACCATCGAACCGGCCTGGACCACGTAGTCGGCCCAGTACTGGCCGGCGATCGCTTCCTGCGACTCGAGCAGGGCGATGGCGGCATCGAACTGCGTCTGGTCGAGCGAGTACGGGTTCGTGATGCCGAGCTCGGGCTGGGTGGCCATGAGCCACAGCGCCGCATCGGCGATGTAGATCGGGCTGTCGTACACACTCACGGCACCGTCGGCGACCGATCCGGCCTCCCACATCGGGGCCCACGTGTCGAGACCGTCGGGGAAGGCCTCGGTGTTGTACACGAGGACGTTGGCGCCACGGCCGTGCGGGATGCCGTACGGCTTGCCGTCGAGCGAGTTCCAGGGCTTGTCCTTGAGACCCTCGAAGATGTCGGCGTAGCTGGTGTACTCGGCCAGGTCGATCTCCGCGACCTCGCCACCCGACATCAGACGCTGCGTTGCGTCGCCCGAGGCCGACACGCCGTCGTACTCGCCGCTCTGCATGAGCTGGACCATCTCGTCGGAGGTGGCGCCCACGCGGACGTTGACCTGGCAGCTGGTGATCTCCTCGAAGGGCGTCACCCAGTCGTACTCGGGAGCGGTCGAGCCGTCCTCGATGTAGCCGGGCCACGCCACGATGTTGACCTGGCCCTCGGCGCCCGCGAGGACGTCGGCGTTCGGGGTCCACATGTAGTCGGTCTCACCGGGCGTGGTCTCCGCCGGGGTGGTCTCGGCGGGCGTGGTGTCCCCCGGAGTGGTCTCGGCCGGAGTGGTGGCCGCCGACGACTCCGTCGTGGCCGCATCGTCGCCGCCGCATGCTGCGACGACGAGCGAGAGTGATGCGATCGCAGCTGCGATCGCTCGGGACTTTCTCATTGGTCTCCCCCTTGGTTCTCTGTGATGGTGACAGGCACGACCGCATCGCGGTCCCACGCCAGGCGAACCGAATCGCCCGACGTCACGCCCCCGAGGCTGTCGCTCGGGATGCTGGCGAGAAGTGTCCGGCGACCGGTGTCGACACGCAGTCGGCACTCGGCCCCGAGATAGAGCACGTCGGTCACCGTGCCGGCCACGACGAGACCGTCGGCCGACTCCGAGGCCGCGAGGAGGCGCGCCCGCTCAGGGCGGACCGTCGCCGCACCCTGCAGCCCGAACTCCAGCGCTTCATCCGCCCGGAGCAGGTTGCTCGACCCGACGAAGCCCGCCACGAAGGCCGACACCGGGGTCTCGTAGACCTCCTGTGGCGTGCCGATCTGCTCGAGGCGACCACGATGGAAGACGGCGATGCGGTTGCTCATGCTGAGCGCCTCGCCCTGATCGTGGGTGACGAAGACGAAGGTGATCCCGACCTCGCGCTGGATCGCCTTCAGTTCGACCTGCATCTCCTCACGGAGCTTGAGGTCGAGGGCGCCGAGGGGTTCGTCGAGGAGCAGCACCTTGGGGCGGTTGACGAGTGCTCGGGCAAGAGCGACGCGCTGACGCTGGCCGCCGCTCAACTGGTGCGGCCGTCGCTCGCCGAGCCCCTCGAGGCGGACGACGTCGAGCATCTCTCCCGCTCGCTCACGGCGCGTGGCACGGTCGACACCCTTGACCCGCAGCCCGTACTCCACGTTCTGGCGCACCGTGAGGTGCGGGAACAGCGCGTAATCCTGGAAGACGGTGTTGACGTCGCGGTCGTACGGCGCCAGATGGGTGACGTCGCGCCCGTCAAGCAGGATGGCTCCTGCGGTCGGCTCCTCGAACCCGGCGATCATCCGCAGCACCGTGGTCTTGCCGCTCCCGCTCGGGCCGAGGAGCGAGAAGAACTCACCCTGCTCGATGGTCAGGTCGACACCGTCGACGGCCACGACCTCGTGCGCGCCCGTCCCGAAGGACTTGCGCACCCCCACGAGTTGAATGGCCACTGCCGACATGAGTCCCCTTCCCCAACGGTGCCGCGACACTAGCGGGCTGGGTGTCAGGCGGTCGTCGACACTCGTTCGACGATGACCTTCGAGGAGCCGCCCGGCTGCATGCTCACGCCGAGCAGGCTGTCGCCGGCCTCCATCGTGCGCTTCTGGTGGCTCACGATCAGCAACTGTGCTTCCCGACGGAACTCGGTGATGAGCCCGAGGAAACGATGCAGGTTGACGTCGTCCAGAGCGGCCTCGACCTCGTCCATCACGTAGAACGGGGAGGGCCGGCTGCGGAAGACGGCGAACAGGAACGCGAGGGCCGTGAGGCTGCGCTCGCCGCCCGAGAGCAAGGACAGTTTCTTGACGTTCTTCCCGCTCGGCTTGGCCTCGACCTCGATGCCGGTGGCGAGCAGGTCGTCGGGGTTGGTCAGCACCAACTTGCCGCTGCCGCCGGGGAACAGGGTGGTGAAGAGAGAGGCGAAGTGCGTGCTGACGTCGGCGAAGGCGGCAGCGAACACGGTCTGGATCTCGAGGTCGACCGCCTTGATCACCCGCATCAGGTCGCGGCGGGTGTTGCGGACGTCCTCGAGCTGCTCCTCGAGGAACCGGTGCCGCTCCTGGAGTTCGTTGAACTCCTCGAGGGCGAGCGGGTTGATCGGACCCATGAGACGCAGCTCGCGCTCGAGGTCGCGCACACGTCCGGCGGGCGTGCTGCCCTCCGGAACGGCAGGCATCTCGGCGGCCTCGGCGGCCTCGGGCTCGAGGTCGTGATCGCGCCGGAGGGCCTCGACGGCCCCCTCGAGGCGGAGCTTGACCTCGGCCTCCTCGATCTCGACACGACGCGAGCGCTCGCGGGTCTCCTCGAGTTCCTTCTCCGCCGCCGAGCGACGCCGACGCAGGCCGTCGAGGCGCGCGGTGATCCCGCGCACCTCCTCGCTCTGGCGCTGACGGATGGCGAGCAACTCGTTGTGACGCACCTCGATCACGTGACGGTGCGACTCGACGAGGCCCGCAAGTCGCTCGACGGCAGCAAGGCTGCGCTCGACGGCATTGCGGCGCTCTGCTGCCTCGGCACGTGCCACGACGTCGGCCTCGAGCCGGCGCTCGGTCTCGGCGAGCCGACGCTCGAGGAAGGCGTGACGCTCGTGGAGTCCGGCGTTGCGGACCTCGAGGTCCTGACGACGGTTGGCGAGGAGGGCCGCCTGGGCGTCGAGACGGGCACGGGCCTCGCCACGGGCCTTGGCGGCCTCGGCCTCCGCGGCCTCGTCGGCCTCGAGGGCCGGCACGAGAGCGTCGAGTTCGGCGATGCGGGTGGATTCGCGCGCCAGTCGCTCGTCGGCCTCCGCCAGCGAGCGGGTGAGGTTCTCGAGTTCGGCCTGCGCGTCGCGGCGCTCCGACTGCGATCGCGACAGCGCCTCACTGCTGGCGGAGAAGCCGGCGTCATGCGCGTCGAGACGGCGGGTGACCTCCGACTCGGCCTGACGGGCGGCCTGCATCTCGGCCTTGGCCGCGGCGAGGGTGGTCTCGGCGCGCTGCAGGTCGGCGCGGGCGATACCCGCCCGCTCCTGGGCCTCGTCGAGCGCGGCAGCGGTCGCGCCACCGCCGGCGACACCGAGGCGCCAGCCCGCTGCGCTGAACCGGTCGCCACCACGTGTCACGACGACAGCGGACGGGTGAGCGATGGCGATGTCGACCGCACTCCCCCACGAGTCGGTGGCCACGGCCGCACCGAGCACTGCGTCGAGGAGTTCGGGGACACCGTCGTGACGGCTGCGGACGTGTGGCCGCACGGCCTCACCGGCAGACGGTCGCGACACGGACGATCCGGACGATGCACCGAGCGCTACGACGGCACCGCTCACGTCGGCGCCCTTGAGCGCCTCGAGTGCCGCTCGACCCTGGGCCGGCGACGCCACGACGACGGCCTGGAGGACCTCGCCGAGTGCCGCCTCGACGGCGGCCTCCCAGCCCTCGTCGATCTCGATCAGGTCGAGCAGGGTGCCGAGGACACCGTCGACTCCGTGCAGACGCTCTGCGCCTGCGCGCGCCCGGGCGCCCTCGAGCGCCATCGAGAGCGCCTCTGCACGAGCGTCCCAGCGAGACGCTTCCTCACTCGCGGTCTGTCGCGCCGCGACAGCAGAATCGTGGGCAGCCTCGGCGGTGATGCGCCGCGCCTCGGCCGACTCGACGGCCGACACGAGATCGGCCTCGGCCGACTGGGCGGTCTCGCATTCACCACGCAGGCGCTCGATCTCGGAGTCGAGGCGCTCGACACGCTGGGAGAGTGACTCGAGACGTGTGCGCAGACGACGCGACTCGCTCTCGGCCCGCTCGGCGTTGGCGCGCATCGAGCGCAACTCGCCGCGCACCTCGGCAGCAGCACTCGCGGCGGTCGTGCTGACCGACACGCTGTCGAGGGTCTCGAGCGTCTCGCGACGGTGGTCGGCGAAAGCCGCCTCCTCGGCAGCGAGCGACTCGGCGTCGGGCCCGAGCGACTCGAGTCCGCGGCCGACCTCCTCGAGCTCGTCACGCAGGCGCTGCGCGTCGGCCTCGAGATTGGCGACCACCCCGGAGTCCATGAGCTGCCCACGGTCGCGCTCCATCGAGCGACGACGCTCGACGAGGACGGCGGCGATGCCTCGGGCCCGCTCGCGCAACTGCTCGACGCGCACCATCTCGTCGCTGAGGTCGGTGTCACCGCGCGCCGTCAACTCGGCCTCGGCGGCCATCACCGACGTGTCGAGCCCGGCGAGCTCGGCACGCAGCTCGTTCTCGGCACTGGTGAGCCGCACCGTGTCGGCGGCGAGAGCGACGAGACGCGCACGCTGCGAGGCGATCTCACGGCCGGCGAGGAACACCTGCAGGCCCGAGAGCTCGGCGACGAGATCCCCGTGGCGACGCGCCGCCTCGGCCTGACGCTCGAGCGGACGCAGCTGACGACGCACCTCGCGCAACAGGTCCTGCACGCGCAGCAGACTGGCCTCGGTGGCGTCGAGACGACGCTCGGCCTTCTCCTTGCGCTTGCGGTACTTGAGGACGCCTGCGGCCTCCTCGATGATCGAGCGACGGTCCTCGGGACGAGCATTGAGTACGGCGTCGATCTGGCCCTGGCTGACGATCACGTGCTGCTGACGACCGACACCCGCGTCGCTGAGCAGCTCCTGCACGTCGAGCAGTCGGCACGGCACACCGTTGATCGAGTACTCGCTCTCACCGGTACGGAAGAGGATGCGCGAGACGGTGACCTCGGTGAACTCGATCGGCAGCAGACCCGCCGAGTTGTCGATGGTGAGCGCCACCTCCGCACGGCCGAGCGCAGGGCGCTTCGCGGTACCGGCGAAGATCACGTCGTCCATCTTCTGGCTGCGCACTGCGCTGGGCGCCTGGGCACCGAGCACCCAGGCGATGGCATCGACGACGTTCGACTTGCCCGACCCGTTGGGACCGACGACCACTGTCACCCCCGGCTCGAGCTGGAGAGTGGTGGAGTCGGCGAAGGACTTGAAGCCCTTGAGGGTGAGCGCTTTCAGGAACACGGCGGGTGAGAACCTAGTGGACGACCGCGCCCCTCCCCAACCGGCGCCTCAGCGCTGGCAGCGGGGGCAGTGACAGGTCGAGCGACCGCCACTCACCGTGCGCACGATGTCGGCCTTCCCGCAGGTCAGGCAACGCTGGCCAGCCCGGTCGTAGACCTTGTGGTGGACCTGGAACCACCCTCCCTGGCCCTCGATGTCGACGTACTGCGTGTCGGCCAGCGTGCTCCCGCCGGCCTCGACCGCCTCGGCGAGCACGGTCGTGATCGCCTCGTGGAGCCGGGTGATCTCGCGGGGTGTCAACGACTCGGCGAGCCGGTCGGGACGAAGGCGGGCCCGGTGCAGGCTCTCGTCGCAGTAGATGTTGCCGATCCCGGCGATCACCGACTGGTCGAGCAGCAGCGGCTTGAGCTGGCGCCGACGACCGCGGACGAGGGCCGCCAACTCGGCACGGCTGAGTCCCTCCGCCACCGGGTCGACCCCGAGCCGGGCGAGTTCGGGCATCTGCACGTCGGCGTGGTCGGGATCGAACACCACCACCTCACCGAACGTGCGCGG
>JBEBDM010000081.1:0-3600 GCA_041156905.1 Actinomycetota bacterium
CGCAGAGCTGAAGCTGTTCCTCACGGCCTCACCGCGTGTGCGCGCCGAGCGCCGTGTCGCCCAATCGGGCGGTGACGTCGACGAGATCGAGCGCTCGATCGCCGAGCGCGACCGTCTCGACAGTTCGCGTGCCGACAGTCCGCTCGCCGAGGCCGGCGATGCCAGACTGATCGACACCACCGGCCTCGGGATCGACGAGGTCGTGACGACCCTCCTCGAGTTGCTGGAGAACCGATGACGAAGATCGCGACCGACATCGCCGAGAACGGCTGGAAGCACAAGACCGCGTACTTCATCGTGCGCAATCTGGTGACCTTCATCTGCCGTACCTGGTGCCGGATGACGATCGAGGGCTCGGACAACGTCCCGGCCGACGGGGTCTTCATCCTCGCCCCGACGCATCGGAGCATCATCGACACACCGATCGCCTCCGGGGCGACCCGTCGCCGGATGCGTTTCATGGGGGCCGACAAGTGGTGGTCGAACAAGACCCTCGGTGGGCTGATCACCATCCTCGGTGGGTTCCCCGTGAGTCGCGGGACCGCTGATCGCGAGGCCCTCCGCCGTGCCATCGAACTGCTGGAGAGCGGCCAGCCGCTCGTGCTGTTCCCCGAGGGTGAGCGCAAGAGTGGTCCGGTGGTCCAGCCGCTGTTCGACGGTGCCTGCTACATCGGGCTCAAGACCGGTGCGCCGATCATCCCGGTCGGTATCGGCGGCAGCGAGCGCGTGATGCCCAAGGGTGCCAAGTTCATCTACCCGCGCAAGGTGCACGTGGTGATCGGCGCCCCGATCCGGGTGTCGACCGAGGGGACCCCGAAGGAGCAGCGCCAGGCGGTGCGCGACACGACCGAGATCCTGCACGCCGAACTCCAGCGTCTGTTCGACCGCGCCGAGGCCCGCTGCGCCTGACGCAGCGGCGCGCGTCAGCGAGTCCGGTTCAGTGAGTCCGGGTCGGCGGAGGCGGCCCTAGCGGGCGAACCACGCGGTGAGCGCCTGCGCCAGCCACGGTGCGTCGAGCGTGCCGGCGAGTTCGCGCGCCGAGTGCATGCTCAACTGCGGCACGCCGACGTCGACGGTCTCGATCCCGAGCCGGGTGGCCGTGAGCGGACCGATGGTGCTTCCGCACGGCATGTTGTTGCGGCTGACGAACACCTGGTGGGGAACGCCCGCGCTCGTGAACACGTCCTGGGCGAGGGCGGCCCCGACCGGTGAGGTGGCGTAGCGCTGGTTGTGGTTGAGCTTCACCGCCGGGCCCTGGTTGACCATCGGTCGGTGGGCGGGCTCGTGACGCTCGGGGTAGTTCGGGTGCACGCTGTGGGCGTTGTCGGCGCTGATGCAGGTGCTCGCCGCGAGCTGGACGAGCCACTGGTCGCGTGACGCACCGGTGGCGAGGGCGAGGCGTTCGAGCACGTGCTCGAGCAGGGGGCCGGCGGCACCCGTCGTGCTCTCGCTCCCGACCTCCTCGTGGTCGAACAGGGCGATCACGGCAGTGGCATCGGAGCCCTGAGGGGCAGCAGCGAGCGCGGCGGTGGCCGCCCAGCACGAGAGCTGGTTGTCGAGCCGTCCGGCGGCGAGGAGTGCGCGGTCGGGGCCGACGAGGGCTGCCCGGGTGACGTCGAACAGGCTGAGGTCCCACGAACGCACGTCGGCGGGAGCGACACCCACGAGCGAGGCGATCCACGCGGCGAACTCCCCGTCGGACGCCGCGCCGACGCCCCACACCGGGGTGAGGTGTTGCTGCTTGTCGAGAACGAGCCCACGTTCGTTGACGTCGCGGTCGAGGTGGATGGCGAGCTGCGGAACACGAGCGACGGCGTCGCGGACGGCGACGAGGTGGCTGCTGCCATCGGCGGTGATCACCGAGCCGGCCACGCCGAGGTCGCGGTCGAGCCACGAGTTCAGGAGGACCCCGCCGTAGACCTCGACGGCGATCTGCTTCCAGCCGACCGACCCGGCGTCGGGACGGGGCTTGACGCGCAGGCAGGGCGAGTCGGTGTGTGCGCCGACGAGACGCAGCGGCGACGTGGGGCCGACCTGCGACCCTCGGTGCCAGCCGACGAGTGCGGCGCCACGGCGCACGAAGCCTCGGTCGGGGACCTGTGTCCACGGTGCGTTCACGAGCATCTCGGCGAATCCGGCGTCGAGCAGTCGGCGTGCCGAACTCTCGGCGGCGTGCCACGGGGACGGTGAGGCGTCGAGATAGGAGATGAGATCGTCGAGCGCAGCGGTCACGACGCCACCGCTCCCTTGCCCTGGACGAGTCCCATCGGCAGACCCGTGCCGCGCAGGTGGGAGGTCTCGTTGACGGTCACGATCGAGCGCTGTCCGCCCCGGGAGGCGGCGACACGGTGGATGCTCGTGTAGTTCGGGTAGAAGAAGCCCGGCCCGACCGGCAGGCCGAGGACGTGCAGCAGATAGGCGTTGATGACCCCGCCATGGCACGAGACAGCGATGCGTTCGCCAGCGTGACGCTCGACCAACTCGTCGAGCGTGCTCACGACCCGGTCGCGGAACTCCTCGCGGGTCTCCTCCTGCACCGTCCACTCGCCGCTCATCATGGCGTGATAGCGGGGGTCGTTGGCTGCCTTCAGCTCCTCGATCGGGACGTACTCGTTCGAGTTGCGGTCCCACTCGGCCACTCCGTCGACGAGCCTGACCTCGAGACCCTTGCGCTTCGCCAGTGCGAGAGCGGTCTGATGCGCTCGGCGGAGTGGGCTCGCATAGACGGCGTCGATCGGTTCCGGCGCGAGATAGTCGGCCAGGTGCTCGGCCTGGGCCAGGCCGGCAGGCGACAGTTCGGGGTCCGCGATACCCTCCGAGAGTTCGCGGCGGACCGGCAGTCCGTGGCGGATCAGGATCAACTCCATTCCGACTAGATAACCACCTCGGACGGCGAATGCAGAAGCGCACCGACACCCGCACGAAGATCGTGGCCACGATCGGCCCGGCCAGCGAGTCCCCCGAGGTGCTCGAGGGACTGTTCCGTGCAGGGGTCGACGTGGTGCGTCTCAACCTCAGCCACGGGACCCTCGAGTCGCACGTCGAGCGGTTGCGCCGGGTGCGCGAGGTCGCCGATCGGGTAGGTGCCGTCGTGGCCGTCCTCGCCGACCTGCCCGGACCCAAGGTGCGGTCGGGGCAGTTCCCCGACGGCGGTGTGGAGTTGGTGGCCGGGTCGACGCTGACCATGGCGACGGGTGAGGGGACGAGTTCGGACGAGCACATCGCCGTCGATTACCCGACCCTCGCCGACGACCTGCAGCCCGGCGATCGTGTGGTGCTCGGTGACGGCGCCATCTCGCTCGGCGTCACGGGAGTCAGCGGCGACATCGTGTCGGCGCAGGTCCTCACCGGTGGGCGGGTGCAGGGTCGACCCGGCGTGCACCTCCCGAGCGAGCGCCTTCGCCTGTCGACACCCACCGACGAGGATCTCCGGCTCGCCGTGGCGATGGCCGATGCGGGCGCCGACTTCCTCGCCGTGTCGTTCGTGCGTACGGCCCACGACCTGCGGGTGGTGCGCGAGGCGATCGCCCCACGCCACGCCCGGCTCGTGGCCAAGGTCGAGACGATCTCGGCGGTGAACGACCTCATCGACATCATCGC
>JBEBDM010000082.1:0-2590 GCA_041156905.1 Actinomycetota bacterium
CCGGCCCTTCGCTCGGGCCGGGTTGGCGCTGTGCGACGAAGTGGGACGGCATCCGTCGAGTCTGCCACTGCACGGCTCGGCCCTGACCGCACGGGTGGGCACGGCGGCGTTGCGTCGTCCACCATCGGGTCATGCCCCTGCGACCCGAGCGACTCACGGCCGACCGTGCCGAACTGCTCCGCCGCGTCTGGGGCTACGGCGTCGCGGGCGTGCTGATCCTCGCGATCGTGCCGTATCCACTGATGGCCGTCTTCGGTGGCGACGACCAGATGCACCGCGTGCACGACACGGTGGGTGCTGTCCACTACCTGGTCTGGTGGGGCGTGCCGATGCTGTGGTGGACGCACCGTCGTCGCGATGCCGGGCTGTGGTTCGTGGGCCTGGCGAGTGCGATCGCGATCGCTGCCTCGGCGGTGGCCTCCGGCGATCTCGTCGGCAGTGGCTCGTGGGCGCCGCTGCTCACGATGATCCCGCTCGTCCCGTCGCGGTCCGAGTGGAAGCCCGAGCGAGTCGATCTCGGCTTGGTCCCGGTCACTCTGGTACTCGCCGCGATGGCGTGGCGCCTCGGCCCCGACCTTGTTCGTGTGCAGGATGTCGCCGCCTCCGACCCGCACGGCGTGCGCTACCACTACGGCGGAATGGCCGCGGCGTACATCGCCGCCGCGCTCGTCGCCGTCGTCGCGGTACTTCGGCCGAGTCGGTCGGTGCGCGGTCTGCTCTCGGGCGGGTGCCTCGCGATCGGCGTGTTCTGCCTCATGTGGCCGACCGCTGACTCGAGCCTTCCCTCGGCGGAGGCGTGGGTCTACCTCTCGTGCGGGATGGTCGTGCTCGTGGGGGTCGCGTACGATGCGGCCCGTGCCCGCTCCGCACCCTGACTGCTCGCTGCCTGCTGACGAACTGGAGCGTGAGTACTCGCCGAGTTCGATGGTGGGCGGCAGTTCGTTGCCGTTCGTCACCGAGTACGGGGAGCGCAGTAGGGCAGCCGCCGACGAGCTCGGCCCGCGTCTCGAGACCCTGTCCGACGGCAGTCGGCTCGCGAGGTCAGGCGACGGGGCACCGTTGTTCGTGTTCGTGCACGGCGGCTACTGGCAGGCGCTGAGCGCTGCCGAGTCGACGTTCCTCGCGCCGGCCTTCCTCCGCCACGGCTGGTCGTACGCGGCGGTCGAGTACACGATCGCGCCAGAGGGGACCGTCGAGCAGATGGTCGTCGAGTGTCGTGCGGCGCTCGTCTCACTCATCGCTGCGGCGGGTTCACCGGAACGTGTCGTCATCGCCGGGCACTCGGCCGGGGCTCACCTGGCCGCGATGTCGACCCTCGTCGGTGAGTCTCCCGTCGAGGTCGACGAGGTCGTGCTCGTGAGTGGCGTGTTCGACCTTCGCCCGGTGCAGATGATGTCGGTGAACGGTGCGCTCGGCTGGACGCCGGAGCAGGCTGAACGTCTGAGCCCCGCGTTACAACCCGTGTCGGCGCACCCGGTCGTGTCCGTCGTGTGGGGCGATCACGACACGGCGGCCTTCGGTCGGCAGGGCCGCGACTACGCCGCGCTGCTCCGCTCGCAAGGTGTCGTGGTGAGTGAGCGAGAGTACGTGGGCCGCCACCACTTCGACATCCTCGACGAGCTCCCGGTGCTCGTCACGCAGCGAGCCTGACGAGCGACGCTGCCTGGGCTCGCCGTCGTGCGGAGCGTCAGGCCACCGGTCCGGGTAGTTCGTAGGTCTGCACGAGCATCGTCGGGGCGAGGCTCAGGGTGATGCGCAGTTCGGCACCGCTCGTCGAGCCACGCACGACCAGCGTGCCGGCCATCGCGGTGCTGGGAACGACGCGAACGACCTCGAGACGACCGTGCGCGGCGACGAGCGCAGCCGCGGCAGCCGCTCGCCGATCGAGCGGATCGTCGGGCGCGACGTTGTCGGCGAACAGGTCGGCTGCCGTGCGGTCGTCCCAGTCGGAGAGCAGGGCGGCGAGCCGGGTCGCCCGTTCGACGACCAGCGGAGCCTCGACGGGTGCGGCTCGCGGGATCAGGTCCGCCTCGTGGAGTCCGACGAGCATGCGCATGGTCAGCTCGGCCATCGGCGCGTAGGTCACGTTCGAGAGGGCGATCACGCCGACGCCGCGACCAGCGACCCAGCGCATGTTGGACCCGTAACCGGGGAGCCCTCCCGAGTGTCCGACGATCATGCCGATCGACGGGTCGTCGAACTGCCGGAGTCCGAAGCCGTAGCCGGCGGGGGCGCGTCGACCTGCCACGGTCGACCAACTCGAGTAGTTCTGTACGCGCTGCATCTCGCGCCGCGACGAGGCGTCGAGCCACCGATCGGCATCGTGACTCGGTGGTTCGGCGAGGTTCGCGGCGTCGAGCCAGGCGACCCAGCGAGCGAGGTCGGAGACGGTGGTCCACAAGCCACCCATCGGGGCGATCTCGCCGTCACCGAGTGGCTCCATCCCGTCGTCGACGAGCACGCCGTCGCACACCCTGTGCGGCCGGGCCCAACGCCGTCCGACGGGTTCGATCCACGTGGTCGAGGTCATGCCGAGCGGACCGAGCAGTCGCTCGTCGACGTGCTCGCGGACCCGGGTCCCGGTGATCTC